>JAYUXX010000321.1:0-3840 GCA_043752765.1 Saprospiraceae bacterium
TTTACACGTAATACCGGCCCCATTCCATTCCATTATTACCATCCATAACCACTACTCTCAAAATCTTCCCAGACCAGTCTATTCCTTATTCCACATAGCCTCCAACTTCTTGATCGACGCCTTCATATCGATTCCCTTTCCGAGCACAGGTTTGAAAATGTCACCTCTTTCCTTTAGCATAGGAATTACGTTTTTAATAGTGAAGTCTGAAATCCTAAGTCCTTTTTTGACTTCTTCCCAATGCAAAGGCATCGACACCGAAGCCCCTGGTTTGGGTCGGACAGAATAAGGTGCAGCTAATGTAGCCTGAGGACGGTTTTGCAAAAAGTCAAGATAAATTTTCCCCTTTCGCTTTGAAGTCAGCCGTTCGATACTAGTCACATCCGGCAGTTCTTTTTGCATCATAGTGATAATAAGCCGCGCAAACTCCTTCGATTGTTCGTAATCGTATTTTGCATTCAGCGGTATATAAATATGCAATCCCGTAGAACCGGATGTTTTACAATACGAATCAATCTGAGCACTCTCAAGAATATCATGCGCCACTTGTGCAGTTTTAATGACATCATCAAAACTGTTTTTATCCGGATCCAGATCAATCACGCACCATGTGGGGTGATCTGGTTTCAGAACTGTACTACTCCATGGATTTATTTCAATACATCCCAGGTTCACCATGAACAATAAACTTGCATCATCTTCTACAACCATGTAATTTTTATCGATGTCTTCATCTGCACTCCGATATGGAAATGTTTCAATCCAACCCGGAACCTTGCCCGTCATATCTTTCTGATAAAAACTTTTGCCTTCAAACCCATCCGGATGACGGTTAAGAGACTGAGGTCTGTTTTTAATATAGGGTAACATATAAGGCGCAACCTGGTAATAAAAATTAATCAGATCGCGCTTTGTGATTTTATCTTTCTTCCAATAAAGTTTGTCAAGGTTTGTGAATTTCATTTCTTCACCATTCACTTTTTTTACCTGAGTAGCTTCCGATGGATTTAACAAGGTTTTTCTGGATTGATCATCAGCAGGCATGATTTTCTCTTTTAGAATTTTGGGTTTAGCAATTTTAGAAGCAGGAACCGTCACTTCATGATGTACGTCTAATGCTTTTTTGTCCTCCCGCATTCCTTCGAATGAAGGATGACGCATCACACCATCCGAAGTCATTTCAGTATAGCTTACTTCACACACTAATTCCGGTTTCAGCCAGGTCGCGGTTGCGTTGGGTGGATTATGGCGAAAACGTGATGGTTTATTGACATCAATAATCTCTTCGAATGGATTGGTTTTCCGAATAAGCGATTTAAATTTTTGCATCATTTCTTTCTGCAATTGATCAGAAAATCCGGTTCCAATTTTACCTGTGTAATGCAGAACACCATTTTCATACACTCCGACCAACAATGAGCTAAAATATTTACTGCTGCCATCGTTTTGTGTATATCCACCTATTACGACTTCGTGCCGTTTATTGGACTTCATCTTCAACCATTCTTTGGTTCGTCCGCTCTGATAATAGAGACTATCCTGCTTTTTGGCCATAATTCCTTCAAGACCCATTTTACCAACTGCCCCTAATAAATCTGACGCGGTCGAATTAAAAGCTTCGCTCATCCGTATAATGGATTTGCCTTCCGATAGTCTCTCTGCCAATAGTTGACGTCTCTCTGTTAAGGGAATACCGGTGAGATCCAATCCATCCAACCACATCAGGTCAAAAACATAATAAATGATTTCTCCGTCTGATTCACTCCGCCAGTTTTGTAAAGCACCAAAATCAGGTTTCCCCTCGTCATTCAGTACTACTATTTCTCCATCTACTATTGCGTGTATTCCCCATGCCTTGATGGCACCGTAAACCGGATAGAATTTTTCATTAAAGGATTTATTATTTCTGGAAAGGAGGTCGAACTTATTTTTATTCATCATAGCTATTGCCCTGTAGCCATCCCATTTTATTTCATATACCCAACCTTCCTGATCGAATGGTTCTGTTAGCGTGGCTAACATGGGTGTAAATGTTTTTGGAAACGAAGTTTTTTTTGCCCCTGCGGGATTGTCAGTTAGCGTGAGGCTTTTTTTTTACTTGATGAGGAAGCGATTGTTTTTGCAACTGCTTTTTTAGCGCTAACCTTTTTGTCAGGAGATGATTTCACAGGGGTTACTTTTTTTGCGATTACTTTTTTGGGTGATGCAGTTTTCGCTGTAACCTTTTTGCTTATTGATTTCTTTTCGATCGTTTTGCTTAAGCCATTTTCTTTAGCCATGGATTTTTCGATTTGCTCGAGTGTTTTTCCTGAGACAACTGATTTAGATTTCAACGTGATATCTTCTTCATCTGCATATTTATCCCTGTGCTTGATCAACAGCCATGAATTTTCATTCTGCTTTGTTTTTACCAAAGCCCACTCACCTTTCATTTTCTTACCGTGCATCACAATTTTTACAGATCCATCTTTTATTTGTTTTAAAAGGTGTTTGTCCTGAGCCCTTTTACCATCTATTTTTTCTAAAGGTTCATACGTTCCCTGGTCCCAGACGATCACAGTACCACCCCCATATTCATCTTTCGGAATAGAACCTTCAAAATCTCTGTAGTCATATGGGTGATCTTCGACCATCATGGCCAGGCGCTTCACAGAAGGGTCCGTGGAGGGGCCTTTCGGTACAGCCCAACTTTTCAAAACCCCTGCCATTTCTAACCTGAAATCATAATGCAGACGAGTGGCTGCATGTTTTTGAATAACAAAAATCAGTTGATCAGTTTTTGCTTTACCCCCTACAGGTTCGGAGGTACTTTTAAAATTTCGTTTCTCTTTATATCGGATTAAACTCATGATGCACGTTTTTTAGCGGCAGCCGGTTTGCTTAAGCTTGCTTTGAGCTGATCAAAAAGATCATCTTTCTGTGTATACACCACTTCCATTTTCTTTGCGGGAATTTTCTTGCCTGTGGCTTTGATTTTAATGATTTTCATCAACTCCTTTTTATACTCGTCTTCATATTGAGACATATCAAATTTGCCGGAATATTGCTTTATAAGCTCAAGTGCCATAGTCATTTCCTTGGCGGAGATGGTAATACCTTGCGGTACTTTTAATTCAGCAGGCGATCGTAATTCTTCTTCGAATCTGAGTTGTTGAAGGAGGAGATAATTTTCTTTGGGACGGATCACTGACAAATGCTCCTGAGTCCTCATAACGAATCGACTCAGTCCTACTTTTTTGGTCTTCTCAAGTGCCTTAAACAAAAGTTGATAGGCTTTTTCTCCACCCTTGGCAGGTTCTATAAAATAAGGAGATTCAAAATAGATGTCGTCAATCTCCTGTTCTTCTACAAAAGCTTCGATCTCAATGATCTTCGTTTTTTTTGGACTTGCTGCTTCAAAATCCGACGGCTCCAGGATGACATAACCATCTTTATACAGGAATCCTTTTGAGATTTCCGCCCATGGAACCTCCTTACCTGTTTTTTCACTTACCCTTTTAAACTTAATCGGACTTTGGGTACGGCTATCAAGCATATCCAGTTCGAGCCGGCTATCCTGGATAGCGGAAAATAATTTGACAGGAATATTTACCAGGCCGAAGCCAATTGAACCAGACCAGATTGCTTTCATAACTCAATGCGTTTAGGTGTTAGGATGATCTATCCGAAATGGGATAAGCCTTTTTCAACAGGTTGAAAAGGGTTTTTGTTTTAATCTTTTAACGTAAGGAGGTTACGGAAGAAAACATAAAAAAAAGGCCACCATCAATGGTGACCTTTACTTTGCGGACCGGACGAGACTCGAACTCTCTCGCCCTCATCCTCCATTTCATTAGAAAT
>JAYUXX010000322.1:0-3836 GCA_043752765.1 Saprospiraceae bacterium
AAGCTGATCAGAAATATCGTGATCAGTTTATAAGGGCTTTTGGAGAAGAGACGATTACTGCTGAACGAATGGGTTTAGCTATCGAGCAATTTGAATTTACCATGATTTCCAACGATTCGAAATTCGATCAATCTCAGGCAGGTCAAATTACGCTTACGGCAAGTGAAGAAAGAGGACGCGTATTGTTTTTTACAGAGTTCGATCCTTTTATTGGGCAGAAAGGAGGAGAATGTTTTCATTGTCATGGGGGATTCAATTTTACGAATGATGCATTTATGAATAACGGTCTGGATGAGGAAAATGGATTTACAGATCAGGGAAGATTTGCTGTCACCGATAACCCTGCGGATATGGCGCGATTTAAAGTGCCCAGTCTACGCAATATTGCTTTGACTCCCCCTTATATGCATGATGGACGTTTTTCTACCCTGGAACAAGTGTTGGATCACTACGATACAGGAGTTAAATCCTCCAGCACAACAGATGAATTATTGTTTCGTAACATCGAACCTGATGGGCTGCAATTAACGGTCCAGGAGAAATCCGATATCATCGCTTTTTTGAAAACTTTGACCGATGAGAGATTTCTGGAAGATGAGCAGTTCTCCTCTCCATTCTAATTTGAACAATTCATATCGATGATCAATCCTAAAGGCCACTATCGTATTCGTCGGTTACATCGTTGGCTAGGGTTTATTCTGGGTATTCAGTTTTTGATGTGGACGATTGGAGGATTGTATTTTTCATGGAGCGATATGGACGAAGTACATGGCGACTACGATGTAGCTCATGCGGAATTAATTCCGAACCAGACTTTAGTATCACCATCTATTTTTCTGGATAGTCTTAAGACGATTGGGGCATTTGACAGCCTGGTTGATTTAAAACTGATCACTATTCTGGATATTCCTCACTGGCAAGCCATCTGCCATCCCCGTGGCCATCACCATCGTAATCTGGTCTATTTATGGAATGCTGAAACAGGGACATATCGTCCGGCGCTTGAAGAGGAAGTTGCCATTGAAATAGCGCGCAAACGTTATCTGGGCAATGGTCAGGTAAAATTAGTAACGTATATAACTGAAACCGGCAAACATCATGAGTATAGGGAACAACCGCTTCCGGCGTTCGCCGTCACATTTGAAGATTCGCATCGTACGACTGTGTATGTAGCCAGTGAATTAGGCGTTATCACCAAAGTACGGAACCGACCCTGGCGCAGATTTGACTTTTTATGGATGCTGCATACCATGGATTATACGAGCAGGGATAACATTACAAACTGGTTACTTAAAGCATTTTCCATTTTTGGATTGGCTACAGTGGCTAGCGGATTCACTTTGTTCTTTGTAAGCAGAAAGAAAAGACCAACGTCAAAAACGAAGTCGTGATAAAGAAGGTCCCTGCATTTACTTACAACAGTCCTTCTTAAAAAATTCCGAATCAGGTTCAAGAGTTGTTTAATATTCATAATAGAAGTTTTCCAATTTTACAACACATGGGAAGTCATTGTACCAGATGTCTTTCATGAAACCATTACCGTTTACGGAAACTACAGAAAAGAAAATTCTGCGTGGTATGGAAAGGAGTGGTGTGATTTTCATAGATACATTTAATCCTTTCAAATCCCTTCTCAAACCGAGTGGACATAGAGGCTTCTGTGTATTGTCTTATTTCAAGGCCACTACATTGATCCGGGCCATTCTCAGAGAAGGTGCCCAGAATTAGATATCCTCCGGGACGAATATTTTTCTCTGCAAGTGAAACATATTTGTCAACAGCCTTCTCTGAAGTAAGAAAATGAAATGCAGCCCGGTCATGCCAGAAATCAAAGCGAACCTTAGGTTGATAGTCAATTATATCGGAAGCAATCCAATTCACAATGTGCGCTTTTGTGCCTAATCGCTTTTTGGCACGGTCCAATGCAGCATCAGCAATATCAAGCACATAGAGATTCGAATATCCCTTTTTAATCAGCACATCTACAAAGTGACTATCACCACCCCCTACATCAATAATATTTGCATCCATCGGAAGATTAAACAAATCGAGGAATTCAATGGAGGTTTTAGGATAAGGCTGAAACCAGCTGACTTCATCTTCTGCCTTAGTTATAAACATCTTTTGCCAATGTTCTTTCGTCGAAATCATACTTTAAAGTAAGAAAAATGGTGGTGAAAGTTATAATGTGGATTTTAATAACCTGGCAATCGATTCGTGATACAATTTTTCGGCTTCGAGAAAAGCAGATTATGAACTGTAACAGAGTATTTTAAACCTTTGCAGGTATATTTGAAATTGAATTCGTTATTTTAAAAGAGATAACTCTACTATCCATGGTTTCAAAACTATTTATAAAAAATATGGTCTGCAGCCGCTGTAAGATGGTGGTTAAATCTGAATTTGAAAAACTGGGAATTCACCCTATACACGTAGAGCTTGGAGAAATTATACTTGAGGAGGAAATGGACACTGCCAGGCGTCAGCAAATTTCAAAAGCCCTGGAATCATATGGCTTTGCACTCATTGATGACAAAAAAAGCCAGTGGATCGAAAGAATTAAAAATATAATCGTAAACCTCGTTCATTATTCTGAAGGACCTGTTGATTCAAATCTATCAGACATTATCGCAAAAGATCTGCGGATGGATTACCCGTATCTAAGTAATTTATTTTCGGAAGTAGAGGGCATCACTATTGAGAAATATCACATCGCCCAAAAAATAGAGCGCGTCAAAGAACTTCTTGTCTACAATGAATTTTCTTTGAACGAAATTTCTTATCAACTCGGCTATTCCAGTGCAGGTCATCTGAGTAATCAGTTTAAGAAACTTACAGGACTGACGCCCACACATTTCAAACGTCTGAAAGAAAAGAAAAGGATGCCCCTCGAGGATTTATAAATGTTGCAAATGCTTTCTAAAATTGTGTAAGTTCCTCGTGTCATGGAAGAATAATTTTGCAGTACAAAATAAATTCATCCAACATCATGACACATACATATCAACTTACAGGAATGACCTGTAGAAGCTGTGAAGCCAAAGTAAAAAGCAAACTACTTTCCGTGCCCGGGATTACAGGAGCAGAAGTATCTAAAGACACGAACACCGCAACGATCACGATGAGCGAACATGTACCGCTAAAAGCATTACAAAATGCAATGGCTGAGGCCGGTGCTCAGTATGCCATCAGCCCGATCCAGCATAGTGAGCATATTGAACAAGCCCGGTCATGGTTGGAAACCTACAAGCCCGTTTTAGTCATCTTTGGCTATATCCTTTTAATCACCATGCTGATACAGGTCGCTCAACAGAGTTTTGACTGGATGGAATGGATGAGACATTTCATGGCCGGATTTTTTCTCACTTTTTCATTTTTTAAACTTTTAAATCTGAAAGGATTTGCAGAAAGTTATCAAATGTATGATGTGGTAGCACGGATCATTCCACAATGGGGATATATCTATGCCATTCTCGAGTTAGGTCTGGGTATTGCCTATTTGATGAATTTCCAGCCCTTACTTACGAATATGGTGACGTTTGTGGTGATGACGGTGAGCCTGATTGGAGTTTTACAAAGTGTCCTCAACAAAAGAAGGATACAATGTGCGTGCCTGGGAGCCGTTTTCAACTTACCGATGAGTACGGTTACGATTATCGAGGATGCTCTTATGGCAACAATGAGTGCCGGTATGGTGTTGTATCTGTTAATTCTGTAATTTTAATTGTGGTGTATAAAAAACATGTAATGGTATTCAGCTTGTTTTCAGCGTGGACGCTGATGCTGCTGCATTCCATCATTCCACATACACACCCTGAGTCTCATGATCACCTGAA
>JAYUXX010000323.1:0-9231 GCA_043752765.1 Saprospiraceae bacterium
GTAAAAGTCAGATGGAACCTACTTCTTCGCAATCCAACTCTCAGGATTCATCTTTGTTTTGTCTTTCCAAATCTCCAAATGCAATTCAGGGGCATCACTAAATAACAAAATCACTCAATCTCTTCCGAGAGATATTCTGCGATGGAAGTGGCAGCGATATGCGCACCGGTCCAGGCTGCCTGAAAGTTAAAACCTCCTGTGAGTGCATCGATGTTGAGAACTTCGCCAACAAGGAATAAATGGGGTTGTTTTTTGCTTTCAAATTTTCGTAAATCTAGATCGCTAATATCCACTCCACCCGCGGTAACGAACTCATCTTTGAAAGTACTTTTTCCAGTCACACTGTATACATCCTTCGTCAATACATCGAGCATTTTTTTCAACTGCTTTTTACCAAACTCTGCACCTGACATAAATTCGGGGATTTCGGCGCGTCCGCATATGTATTTCCACAAGCGGGTTGAAAAATCTTTAAAAGGAAGATTATTGATCTGTCGTTTTGGATTTTCATTAATAAGCGCTTGCAGATACAAAGTGATCTCATTCGGATCCATTGGAGCAACCCAATTGACAAAAAGATCAAATACATATCCGCAATCGTGAAGCTCTCGTGCGCCCCAGGCTGATAGTTTTAGTATTGCAGGACCGCTCATTCCCCAATGTGTAAGCAGAAGGGTACCCTGAGCTTCGAGTTTGAATGATGGGATGGAAAGTTTTACAAAACTTTTACTTGTTCCCATCAGTTCATGCAGAATTTTATCCCGAATATTAAACGTGAAGAGCGATGGAACCGGTGCTATAATATGATGTCCCATGGCAGATAATGTGTCCCAGATCCGTTGATCACTGCCGCTGGCAACGAGCAGATATTTAGCTGTCAAAACACGGCCGTCGAACAGGGTAATATTCCATTTTTTATGTTCTTCTCCATAGCACCACTCTACCCCTCTCGTTGATGTCCAAATTTGAATGTTATTCCGTTTGATTTCTTGTTGAAAACAATTGATAATTGTTGTAGAGCTATTTGTAACAGGAAACATTCTTCCATCATCTTCTATCTTCAATTTAATTCCTTTTGCTGCAAACCAATCTATCATATCAGAAGGTTGAAATATCTGAAAAGGGTGTAGTAATGCATCTCCTCCGCGGGGATAATAGGTAGTGAGTGCTGCAGGATCAAAGCATGCATGAGTGACATTGCATCTGCCTCCACCAGAAATCTCCACTTTAGAAAGTGGTCTCTTCGCTGCTTCCAGAATACAAATCCTTGCCCCGGGAAAAAACTCTCCTATACGGATGGCTGCAAAACAACCTCCTGCTCCTGCTCCAATGACAACTATATCATAATTCATCTATGCGTGGGAATTTGTATGCCGGATAAAGACACAATTTCAAATGCTGTCTGGAATGGTATAAACCTGATTTTATGATTTTGATCATTCCGATGTTCAACAAGCTTATCATACATCGGATTTCGTTCCAGATATTTGAAAACGATTGTAGCCACTTTTGAAAACCTGACGAAATCATCAACTAATGTAATTTCCGGACTGCCAACTGCTCTACAGAATTTCTGAAAAATATCAAGACCGGGGTATAAGGTATACTTCTCCGGAAATGCACCTGCCAGGTACAAACTCAATATCGCTGCATCCTGGTGATGGTATGTTTCAATTTCACGCAGATGATTTTTTCTATGCATTTGAAGGAGCTCTTCGGCGTAAAAATTAAATCGGGAAATTCTTCCGTCGAGTGATGCTGCATCATTCAATAAATCTTTAAATGCAATTGTGGCCAGCTCGGTATCGGCCTCGATCAATTTGAGCATAATATCTTTTGGCCTGTAATTCTCGCGCTTCCACCAGCGTTGTGAAATTTCACTGCGCAGGGAGTGCTTGTATTTCTCCTTGAGCGTACGTTCAGATTGAAGGTTCCACGATTGATGAAAATGTCCTACTAACGAATGTGGATAATACCATTCGGTTTCCATTGAGTCCAGTTGGGCAATAATAAATTGATGAATGATATCTTCAAGTAAGTGCAACTTCATGGATGTAATTTTCGGTAAAGCGCTAAGGTAAGAAGGGTTATTCAAGGGGTGCCTTTGCCTATTTGTTCGCCGGAGGACTAGACTACATGAAATTGGTTGGTTAGAGGTGGTTTACCGCCTGACTATTAGGATTACTCTAGCCTGCCTGGCTTAATTGTTAGCGGGTGATAAGATTGTTGGGTTTAATGGGGATTGTAGTAGACATGTTGGCTGGGCACAGAAGTGGCTTTATGCAGTGATGACGGGGCTTGCAGTTGGGGAATTTCGACGAAATTCGACGTATTTACAAACGTAAGCGAAGTGTTCCTAAAAACTTTGGATTTGGCGTGTCATGATTATTAAATTCAGAAATCCGGACAGCACATTCAGGGCTCCAGGTATCTGATTTAATAGGTTATAAAATTAAAGGCCAACCTTATATAATTATAGAAATTTTCCGTATCTTTTACGAGTAAATAAAACCCAAAGATTTATGATGAACGAACCTATTTCTTCAATTATGACACGTGATGTGATTACCGCAGATCAGGACGACACCCTTGTCGTAGCCAGGAATATTTTCCTGCGGAACAAAGTCCATCACTTACCGATTGTGAAAGGTTCCCGACTTGTGGGTATCCTGACAACTTATGATTTATTCAAGTTGAATGGAACCAGCAAAGGCAAGGACTATGAAGACATGACGATTAAAGATGTCATGACCACGCACATTGCTACGCTGGAGCCGGAAGATAAAATCGGATCCGCTGCAGAATTATTCCTTGAAAACCTGTTTCATGCAGTACCCATTGTAAAGAATGGTGATTTACAGGGAATCGTTACCTCTTTTGATGTGATCAAGTATGAGTTCACAAAAGAGTATCCAACACAGATGATTAAATAGTTTAATGAAATCCACGCCTATTGAATTGATTTCTACTTTCCGAAAAAAACTTTCTTTACACACGCTGCTGATTTTATTACTGATTGTATCCGTAATGGCAGGTTTGTTTATATACGGCTCAATCGAACCCTTTTGGAAAGGTGCTTCTATTATGGCCAGACTATTACTTGCTTTCCTTGCGCACTTCGTGATTATGCGTAGAATTTCTCTTTATAAAATCTGGGACGTAGGTGATCCGGACCGTACTCTTATTCAATTTGAATCTGTTGCGGAAAAGAAACATAAAGCATTTCACAAAACCACAATGATGCGTTCAATAGCAGGGATGATCCTTACTCTCGGACTGCTTCTCCTGGTTTTGTACAATCCGCATTCTATATGGACCGGTCAAATATTTATCCTGTGGCTTGCCTGGATTGTATGGCCCATGATACTTGGATGGATCCTCATGAAAGAACAAATGATGGTACAGGACCTAAAGCATAGCAGTCGCGATCAGACTTCTGAGATCTCTTGAAATGCCTGACGAACAATTGCCCCATCAAGGATCGCAGAAGGATCAATCTGGCTTTGATTAATGACACCCTGATATTCACCTGATAATAACAATCTAGCGCATTCAACCAAAGGCGCAGCTGTACAGGTCTGAATAGCCCGCAGCGTAATGCTGCCGATCACTAAAGGATAGATATGCTGAGCGTGCTGGATTGAGCGCAAGTTTCCAAATTTATCGTAGCCGCTTACCGATGCATAGATGACAATGACATCATCTTCCACATGCGGAACGTGTTTCACCAGATATTTTTCGAGGTCATCAATTTTCGATTTGCTGTCGCTGTTTGTGTTTAACCAGGATTGTACCCATCCAAAATGCCCCGGGTAACGAATCGTCTTATAATCTATGTTCGCAATGTCATCCTTCAGTACATCCGGAAGATCAGCTGCTCCTCCACTGGTGAGATCCGCTTCATATCGTTTCCCATTAATAATGAGCGTTTCCAATTCTGACAAAGATGGTAGTCTTACAATCTCATGGTTGCGGACTGCCTCCGAGCCCATGACATATTCTGTAGCAACACCAATCGTGCTCCATGTGAAACCATAGAAGTGAGGAGACTCTGTGTATTGAGTTAATGCCCCTACTCTCATCGCTAATCGTTCCAGTTTTTCGACGCCATAATCCTCTTTAAAACTTTCAACGAGCCTCATTGCCAGGTTGTTGACATATCCTGGTGCGAGGCCTGTCTGTAGAATAAAACCAGTTTCAGCATCGGTAGCCATAGCAGTTATTTCCGCTGTTTCCTGAACATATTCAGTAAGGTTGGCATAATGCAGACCGAAATGCAGACAAAGGCGGGCCATATCAGGTGCTAACGAGCCGGGGAGGCAATCCAGTAGTACATCACAATCATGAAGGACTTTCTCGTAGAAAACGGGATTGTCAATGGAGGTCATGAGGAAGGTTTCGATGGGTGCGTTTTTGCCAATCCCCATTTGAATCCAGGATTTGGCCTCCATCAATTGATGTTCGGATGCGTCTCCGAGGACTACCTGGCAATCCCAATCCTGTGCATCAAGGATGAGCAATGCGGTAGCACGGCCTATTCCTCCTGCTCCTGCGATAAATATTTTGTCCATAAGTGTTACTCAATGCCTGTTTAAGAGGCGCCAAAGGTAACTTGCGATTTTGGATTTACAATTTTGGATTTTGGATTTACGATTTTGGATTTTGGATTTTTAAGCGCCATGAGCGTCATTAAACTTTGGCTATGAAATCAAACATTTTTGGCTCTCAGATTTCACTTCCGAAATTGTTATAATAATGGAAAAAGGGTCCCCTTCAGGGGATTTTGGGGTGAAAAGGATCTCTCGGTCTGAGCGACCCCAACGTCGCAGTGGTTGTTGGTGCAAACTCCGAACACGGGCTATTCTACGAGTGTAGAGTGAAAATACATATTAAATAAAAAAATAATGTATATATAGCTAATTGAGTGAAGATAATGCTATATTTGACCGTCATCCCAAGACAGCAATCGTCTTATTGCTATGTCCATATTTGTAAGAAAGAAACAGAAAGCCAGCGTTGCGGCGCGGCCAAAACCGAAGAAGAGTATTAAACCTTCAATCATTAAGGATAGTCGTATTCCCAAACTCATGGGTGCGACTCTAGCTTTGATTGGAGTCTTTGTGCTCGTTTCGGGTATATCCTATGTGTTTACCTGGAAGGTAGATCAGGACAAAATCCTAAATTTTCCCTTTAGCGCCCTTGGCGAAGGAGAACTCATTGTGGTAAACTGGCTAGGAAGGCTAGGAGCCGTTGTGGGTAATGCTTTAATCTATTGGGGATTTGGTATTGTATCTCTTATTCTCCCTTTTCTTGTAATCGGTTTTGGGTTGCGAAAGCTAGTCGGTGCCTCGTTGGAAGTGTGGTATAACCGCGCAGGAAAATCAATCCTGGTAATGGTATACTTCTCCATGTTATTTGGATTTCTATTCTCCTCAGCCAATTTTCCATGGGGCGGCGCTTTTGGAGAAAGTACAGCAACATGGCTTGCTAAATTCATGGGAAATATTGGAGTCATTCTCGGACTACTCTTCATCCTTGTCGCTACAATTATCATTCAGTTTAATCCATCATTTAAAGTAAACGGCGAATTTCTTGCAGTTCCTGATGTTAAAATGCCTTCATGGAAATTAAGCATGTCGGAACTTGGATTAGATTTTTTTAAGAAGAAAATTATTGAGGTTGTTGGAGCAAACTCCGAACAACGGCGGAAGAATACAGCTATTACCGATGAACTAGAAGCATCCGAGTCAGAAGGAAGTGAAACGGCAGTTGAAAAGGAAGGAAGTCTTCAACCCGGATTTTTAGATTTATTTATTAAAGAGAATAAAAAGGATAAAAAAGTAAAAGTCCCTCTTGATGATGATGATGAACTGGAAGCATTAAAACTTGAGATTGATGAAGACATCGAAGTGTCCGTGACCATGAATCCTGAATTGGAAATACATGGATTACCTGATCCTGTCGACATAGCCGAAGCATTTTCTGAATCGCATGTACCTCCAACATTTAGCGGAGTTCAGGATAAAGTTTTCCTTATGGACCAGGAAAATAATGAACATAGCGAGCCATATGATGAAACCCTTGAACTATCATCCTACAAAGCGCCTGAATTAGAATTATTACTTGAATATCCCGACGAGAAAATTCAAATCGACCGTGCGGAAGTTGAGGCTAATAAAGATCAAATCATTGAGACCTTATTAAATTATAAAATAGAAATCACGAAGATCAGGGCGACTATCGGTCCTACAGTGACTTTATACGAGATCATCCCGAAGCCGGGAATACGAATTTCCAAAATTAAAAATCTGGAAGATGATATTGCATTAAGTCTTTCAGCGCTTGGCATCAGGATCATAGCACCGATTCCGGGCAAGGGCACAATTGGTATCGAGGTACCGAATAAGAAAAAGCAAATTGTATCGCTTAAAGAAGTTCTAGCTTCAGATAAATTTATAACCGGTAAAATGGATCTTCCAATAGCCCTTGGAAAGACCATTTCGAATGAAGTGTTTGTAGCCGACCTTGCTAAAATGCCTCACTTATTGATCGCAGGAGCAACCGGACAGGGAAAATCAGTCGGTATCAATACCGTATTGATGTCCCTACTCTACCGAAAACATCCGTCACAATTAAAACTGGTATTGATCGATCCAAAGAAAGTAGAACTCTTTCCGTATGCGAAATTGGCAAATCATTTCCTTGCTTTTCTTCCCGATCAAAAAGAACCGATTGTCACAGAAACGAAGAAAGTAATCTATACGCTGAATTCGCTTTGCATCGAGATGGATGATCGATATGATCTATTGAAGAAAGCACATGCAAGAAATCTCAAAGAATACAATGAAAAATTTGTCAACCGTCAACTCAATCCATTGAAGGGCCATCGATTCATGCCTTTCATTGTACTTGTAATAGACGAATTTGCAGATTTAATTATGACTGCCGGGAAAGAAGTAGAAATGCCGATAGCGCGATTAGCTCAGCTTGCAAGGGCTGTAGGTATTCACCTTATCATAGCAACACAACGACCCTCGGTTAATATTATTACAGGTGTGATCAAAGCTAATTTTCCTGCACGACTTGCTTATAAAGTGGCTTCGAAAGTGGATAGCCGTACAATTCTGGATATGGGTGGTGCTGAACAACTCATCGGCCAGGGTGATATGTTGCTTTCCATCGGAAGCAACATGATTCGTTTACAGTGTGCGTTTGTGGATACGCCAGAGGTTGAAGCAGTGATAGATCATATTTCTAATCAGCAAGGTTATCCTGAACCATATTATTTGCCTGAATTCGTAGGTGATGATGAGCCTATTGCCGGTGCTGATGGTATGACTTATGCTGAACTTGATGATATGTTTGAAGATGCAGCCCGGTTGATCGTACAAAATCAACATGGCAGTACTTCGATGATTCAACGCAGACTAAAGCTTGGATATAATCGGGCTGGACGTATCATGGATCAACTGGAAGCTGTGGGTGTAGTGGGTCCTGCAGATGGTAGCAAGCCTAGAGATGTCTTGATGTATACGGAGGCTGATCTTAATTCGTTGATCTCGAGGATGAGAAATAAGAACTAAAGGCGGAAAGGGCAGAATTAGATTCGTTGATGTTGTGTCATTCCCTTCATGACGTTTTTCATAATTGTGATCTTGCCCCACCGTGGCACAGTCCTAAGCGAGTACACCAGAATCTTTGTTAATAGTCCGGGAAGAACGGTCGTTTTGCGACCAAGTGCTCTCAGAATAGGTACTCCAACATCTGAAGGTTTTAATGACATCGACATTTTCATATTTGCCCTGAGACCGAAGCCACTGTCTACGGGACCAGGTGCTGCTGCGAGAACATCCACTCCTTTGGGTTTCAGTTCAACAGCCAACGCTTCAGCAAAGGATTGAACATAAGCTTTCGTAGCAGCATAGTTTGCTGAATAAGGTACGCCTTGAAAAGCCACCATTGAGCTCATCAAAATAATGCCACCTCTCTTTTGCGTAACGAACCGCTGACTATAGTAATATGTGATGGACAATAATGCTTCACAGTTGACACGAATCATGTTGATTTCAGAGTGCAAAGAGCTGTGGACAAACAGACCGGATGTTCCGTAACCGGCAGAAACCACTAACATACCAACATTCAGGTTTTGTGTTTGATCGATGATTCTTTCAATGCTGGAAATATCAGATAAATCTGCAACGATGATTTTTACATCAATATGGTATGTTGACTTTAGATGCTTTTCGACCTCCCTTAATTTTTCAAGGTTCCTTCCATTGATTACAATGTTGAAACCAGCGCTTGCCAGTTGACAGGTCAATTCAAGTCCTATGCCTGATGAGGCGCCTGTTACAATGGCCCATTGACCATAACGTTGTTTTAATCTTGTTTTTTGATAATTAGAAAGCTGCATACAGGTATTGTTTGTAATGTTTTATACATCACAAAATTGCAGTAGAGTTGCAGCTTCCAACGATAACAAATGTTTATACTTTCTTTACTCCGGCTTTTTTAAGGCGACTCAGATGGACGGAGGTAATTCCCAGATAGGAAGCAATCAGGTGTTGTGAAACCCGGTTATGAATATCAGGGAAGACATCAGTAATCGTATCATACCGTTCTTTGGGTGTGCGGGCGTATATATTTTTGATACGGTTATCCTGGTAAATGAAATAATATTCTGCGATTAATCTGCCCAGTCTATCCCCTTGATTTAAATTGTTGTATCCATATTCGATCGCAGCTCTTGGTAGTATTATTACCTCGGTGTCTTCCAAAGCCTGCAATGTATAGAGGGAAAGTTCTTTCAACATAAAACTGGAGTAGTCGGCTATAAATTGATTTTCCAGTGCAAAGTGAATCGTATGTTCGGTCCCCTTCACATCTAAAACCGTAACTCTGATTATTCCTTTATTGATAAAAAATATTTCGTTTGCAATTGCATTAGGCCGACTTAGTGTTTCCTGTCTTTTGAAAGTTTTAGTATATGACTGACCCAGAAATTCGTTCAATTCTTTGTCTGATATTTGGATCATCTGCCGGATGACCTGTCTGATTTGTTCCATAATCTTCCCGATTCAATGAGACGAAATTAAAGTAAATGAAATGACTTATAGATTTTCGTTGACTCTTAAGGGCACCTCTTATAACCAACTGATCAAAAAAGAACCTTGTTGAATATCAACACATTATGAATTTATTTAATACAAATTAAGGGGTTATTCGAGGTTC
>JAYUXX010000324.1:0-3826 GCA_043752765.1 Saprospiraceae bacterium
ACCTGAACGCCATCCTGAATTGAATTCCTATATCCGGAAATGGACTGCCAATGGTTTTAATCCATGTATCATGACTTATTTCGGAGGCCAGGTAAATCCCAGATATAAAACCAAAAGATGATTTTGATAGATGCGTCAAATATTTCAATAGGCGGTGGCAAAGTCTTACTTGAATATCTGATCCATCATCTGCGCTTAAATCACTATTCCTTTATAATTATCCGGAATCAAAAACACATTTACACGGATGTAAACAATACCCCAACTGAAATATTTGTGGATTGTCCCGGACCTCGACAACGAAAGGAAACCATACGGAGCGCAATTAAAAAATATACTCCAGGTTCCTTGCTTTGTTTTGGAAACTATCCTCCTCCTGAAAAAAGCGACGTAAAAACAATCACCTACTTTCATAATCCACATTTAATTCGCCCCCCTTTCAAATATATATTTTCGGACCCGTTACTTAGTTTACGACAATATTATCTGCGAAAGTATTTGATGAATACAGATGCAATTATTTTCCAATCAGGGTTAATTAAAAAATCATTTAAGAAGGCGTATTCTGCATCCATACATCTGGAATTGCAAATTATTCCATTCTACAATGTGGAGAAGATCACAACATACATTTCCGAAAAGCCAAAAGCCAATCAGTTTGTCTACACAAGCCTTCCCTACAAGCATAAGAATCATGCAGGATTACTCTCTGCCTGGAAAATTCTTGCAGAACGAAAATTATTTCCTGTATTGGTATTGACGATTCCCATGACGGATATGAACAAACAGCTTATTGCCACGATAGATGAAATCAATACATCAGGTGGGAATATTAAAAATCTTGGTGAGGTGAATTATGATCAGGCGTTACGATCCACTGCAGAATCCCGATATGCAATTTTCCCATCGCTCGACGAAACGTTCGGTTTGGGATTGGTGGAAGCCGCCATTTTGGGAAGCAATGTCATTGCAGCAGATTTGCCCTATGTTTATGAGTCAATAAAACCAAGCCTGGTATTTGATCCATTAGACGCGAAAAAAATAGCGGATGTACTAGAGTGGCTACTCACCTCATCTCCGGAAATACCAACCACACAGCTGGTGGTGAAAAGTAAAATAAATGAATTGGTTGAGTTACTGATTTGACAAGAATATTAATAAATCAAGTTTATGTTTAAGGACAAAATTCTTTTAATTACCGGTGGAACAGGTTCATTTGGTAATGCTGTGCTAAAAAGACTTCTTGGTGAAGGGTTAAAGGAGATTAGAATTTTAAGCCGGGATGAGAAAAAGCAAGATGATATGCGGCAGGTATTTAAAAATCCCGATATCAAATTTTTTATCGGAGATGTCCGTGATTCGAATAGTATTGAAGGTGCTATTCGGGATGTTGATTTTGTCTTTCATGCAGCGGCTTTGAAACAGGTTCCTTCCTGCGAGTTTTTCCCGCTTGAAGCCGTTAAAACAAATATCATGGGAGCGGATAACGTAATCAATGCAGCGATTCGCAATAATGTCAAAAGAGTCGTGGTGCTCAGTACAGATAAGGCGGTCTACCCGATCAATGCAATGGGACTATCCAAAGCCTTGATGGAAAAAGTTATGGTTGCTAATTCGCGAAATTCTCATCCGACAGTCTTATGCGGAACCCGCTATGGGAATGTGATGGCTAGCAGAGGTTCTGTCATTCCCTTGTTTGTTTCCCAGATCCGTGCTGGAAATCCGATAACCATAACAGATCCCAACATGACACGGTTTATGATGACCCTGGACGATGCTGTTGATCTTGTATTATATGCATTTGAACATGGAAATTCCGGAGACATTTTTGTACAGAAATCTCCTGCATGTACCATCGAAGTATTAGCTAAGGCCATCATGGAGCTGTATCAGAAAAAGAGTGAAATCAAAGTCATTGGCACGCGTCATGGAGAAAAATTATTTGAAACCCTTGTGAACCGTGAGGAAATTGTAAAGGCCAAAGACCTGGGAGAATATTATTGCATTTACTCAGATGATCGCGATCTTAACTATGAGCGCTATTTCAGAGAAGGCGAACTCGATGTTTCCACTGTAGATGAATACCATTCACACAATACCCACAGACTGGATATAGAAGGAATGAAGGATCTGTTATTGAAACTGGATTTTATCAGAACTGATTTAGGTTTGCAATAGAGCATGAGAGTAGCCATTTCAGGTATCGCGGGATTTATAGGCAGTCATCTCAAAAATTATTTGGGCACAAAGGCCGATGTGGAAATTGTAAGTATTGGGCGGAATGAATTTAGAGACCCTGAAGTTTTAAAATCGATTGTATCGGATTGTGAAGTGATCGTTCACCTTGCTGCGATTAACCGACATGAGGATGGAGAGGTTCTTTCAGCTTCAAATATATCTCTGGTTGAATTGTTGATTAAAGCTTGTGTTGAAACTCAATCAAATCCACACATTATTTTTTCTTCTTCACTCCAGGAATCGCAGGATAATCCATATGGTATTTCAAAACTAAAGGGGCAGGAATTGCTGGAGGATTGGGCCATCCATCACGGCGGCCGTTATTCGGGGCTGGTCATTCCAAATGTCTTTGGACCTTTTGGAAAACCCTTTTATAATTCTGTTGTAGCTACATTTTGCCACCAAATCACTCGTGGAGAAATACCCACTATACAAGTTGATAAAGAAATTCAATTAATTTATGTCAATGAGCTGGTCGAAATAATTTGGGAAATAATTATTACTCCTGAATTTGGAAAAATTAAAGTACCACACAAGTTTGAAATATACGTTTCCAAATTATTGGACACAATATTGGATTTTCATGATTGTTATATTAACCAACGAACTATTCCCTCAATCCGAAGCCCATTTGAGCTTGCTCTGTTTAACACCTACCGGTGTTATTTGCCTGTAGATATTTATCCTATCAGGTTTATCAAGCATGAAGATCCCCGGGGGATGTTTGTAGAGATCCTGCGGAATAGTTCCGGCGGTCAATTTTCTTTTTCTACAACCAAACCCGGCATCACAAGAGGCAATCATTTTCATACCCGTAAGTTCGAAAGATTTGCAGTGATCAGTGGTGAAGCGGTCATAAAGATCAGAAAGGTTGATAGTGAAGAGGTGAATGAATATACATTGAATGGCGATAACCCTGCCTTTGTTGATATACCGATATGGCACACGCATCACATAAAAAATGTTGGTGATACGGAATTAACTACATTGTTCTGGATCAATGAGCCGTATAACGCTGACGATCCTGACACATTTTTTCTTGATGTATAAACCCATCCCATGAAAAAACTCAAAGTATTAACTGCAATTGGCACAAGACCTGAAATCATAAGGTTATCGCGGGTGATTGATGCCCTCGATCACAGTGATGCGATTGAACATGTGCTAGTTCACACCGGGCAAAACTATGATTACGAATTAAATGAAATCTTTTTTAAAGATCTTGGCTTACGTAAGCCGGATCATTATCTCAACGCTGCGGGGGCTAATGCAGCGAGTACAATAGGAAATATTATTAATGCGATAGATCCTATCCTTGAAAAAGAAAACCCGGATGCTTTCCTTGTTTTGGGAGATACTAACAGTTGTCTGTGTGCCATTCCGGCAAAGAAGAGGAAGATTCCCATCTTTCATATGGAAGCCGGGAACAGATGTTTCGATCAGCGCGTACCTGAAGAAACTAACCGGAGGATTGTAGACCATATTAGCGACATCAATATGCCATACAGTTCAATTGCCAGGGAATATCTTTTAAAAGAAGGAATCCCAAGTGATAGAATCATTAAAACAGGAAGCCCAATGTATGAGG
>JAYUXX010000325.1:0-3824 GCA_043752765.1 Saprospiraceae bacterium
GAACAATGCCGGAAGCAAAACCGCCTTGCACAAAAGGTTCTATTTGATACCTATTCGAAGAAAATGATGACGATTTGTTTACGATATCTCAAAAATGAAGAAGATGCACTGGAAGTGTTGAACAACGCATTTTTGAAGGTTTTCACTAAACTTTCTCAATACAAATCCGAAGGAAGTCTCGAGGCATGGATTAAAAAAATTGTCATCAACTCCTCTATTGATTTTGTCCGAAGTCATAAATCGTACTACTCGAATTTTATCCATACCAATGAATTTGCCATATACGGAGAACCGGAAGACAAAACTGACGAACCCAATGAATGGCTGGATGCTGCTTTAGATTTTTCGAGAGAAGAAATATTTATGATGGTAGCGGAACTTCCAAATGCATCACGTGTAGTTTTCAATCTATATGTTGTAGATGAATTTACACATCGCCAGATTTGTGAAAAACTTAAAATCAGTGTCGGCACATCAAAGTGGCACCTTTCAAACGCTAGAAAATTACTTCAGGAGAAAATCAATTATTCAGTAGCGATTAAAAATAAAAACTGCAATCATGGCTAAGAAACGCCCGGTCATGGATTCTTTTTTCAGAGAAAATATTTCTGAATTTGAACTGCCTGAATCGCAGGGCAATTGGGAATCATTAAACCACCTGCTCGATGTACAACAGCAAAAAAAGAGGAACCGAAGATGGATTATATTTTTCTTTCTACTCTTCTCATTGTTTTCATCAGGCTATTTAATTTGGAAGAATACGGGAGTAAATCCAGTCCAGGATGGCCATCTAAAAACGTCTATTCCAGGTACTCAGGAACAAACTCATACAAACACCGATAATACTAATAATGCAAATCCATCAGGGCTAAGTGACAACGGTGAAAGTATTAACCAGAACAAGTTCTTAGAGAAATCATCAGAAACTGAAATTCTGAATTCTCAGTTTCAGGCTGGAAGCAGTAAGTCCAACAAGGCCAAGAGTATTATAGTTTCACCAACAAATAATGGACTTGAGGTTACACGAAATACAGAACCATCACTTGATTCATCTAAATCCAATCCTAAATCATCTCCACAAGCGGCCACAAACTTAATAGTTGAAGATCTTAATTCTTCGGATTCACCAAGTTCTCAACTGCAAACTGTCGAAGAGAACAAAACTGATTCGAACAAACTAAGTGTATTACTCCTGAGAGGAGCTGAAAGCGAATTGAACAATCAAAATTCAGTTTATGCAAATCCAACCGGATCTATACCACTACTCATTGACACGGTTCTAAGTCCCGTTTTGGATAGTCAATTGATCGAGCCTGTATTATCTAATGAAATTATTCCGGCGACGAGCGAATTTCTGAAATTTAGTTTTGTATCCGGCGCAAACCTATACAATACCAGTGAAGCATTTAAGAATAGCCTTCATCTATCGCCAATCGTTGGGTTAGAATATAAACAACCGCTTTCTATCAGATTTGCAGCGGGTATTGGAGTGTGGTATTCTCTACAGGGTGGTTATCAATTGAAAGATACTGTCTTCCATGAAAGGTATTTTTTCGACCGGATCGTTTCACAAAGATCGATTCACATTCGCAAGAAACACAAACTCTATTTTCCAGCAACACTCTACTATTCTGTAGCTAAAAATCATACAGTTTTCGGGTCACTCCAATTGTCTTATTTAGTTAACACGATTGGTGATTACAACGAAGTAAATGAAACCACAACCGGAAACACGGAGATTCAAAAAAATAATGTCAAAGGCTATATGGATGGGATTAAATCTACCAACCTGGCTGTTTCGATTGGGTATCAATACCGGATTTCAAGAAGATTTGATGTAAGTGGACGTATCAGCAGGGATCTGACTGTGCCATATGTTAAAGAATATTTTTATGGAATTAATACAGATCCATCCTTGTCATATCAAATACTTTTTCATGTTAACTTCTAATACGATGGTCAAACAGATGAGACCGATTCTTAAATACATCATCGTATTAGCCTCTCTTATAATGATAGCTTCATGTGAGAGGGAGCATCTTGAACCAAATGATCCGAATGATACTGAACCTTTAGTTTACATTCTTGGAAAAATTGGCAATGATTCCATCAGAATAGCAGGTGGACTGGACAACTATATTGGGAGTACCTCCGTGAACGATACGTTAGCTTCTGAAAGGATTTTTTTTTTTACATTACGAAATCCTGAGACACCCGGAAGATCTTATTTCACTTTTAAGATTAATAATTTCCAGCATATCAAATCTCAATTACAAGATGACTTAAATCATACGGTTTTTCCCGGGCTAAAACCCTACCAGGATGATCATCACCTATCCCCTTTAGTTTCATTAGGTGTGACCATTATTTGGTTTGATGAAAATCAAAGGGAATATTCTACACAGGCGTTGGAACAAGGTCAACCATTTTCAATTCTTTCAGTTGAAGATGTTGTTTTTGAAGGTAAATTTTATAAAAAAGCAATCGTAGAGTTTGAATGCGACCTGGCTGATCATGCAGGCCACATACTTCACCTTACAAATGGAAGAGCCGCCCTCCTTTTTGGAATTTATTAATACGATTTTAGAAAGCATACCCAACCCTCTCTGCGATAACCGTCTATATGTTTAAGTACCAATTTCATATTCCTAAATAATCGGCCTACTTTTAGTTCATTAAAATAAAAACACATTCAAATGAATTCTATTCTACGCATTCTCAAGACTTATAAAAAGCATGTATATACTCTCCTGCTATGGAATCTTATATTGGTTATTCAGCAGGGTAATGCACAACATTGCACACCTGGTTTTGAATACCTTAATGAAGGTTTCGAAGTCACTTTTGATGATCAGTCCACTGCCGATGGAGACATCACAACATTTAGCTGGAATTTTGGTGATGGAGGAACGAGTGCAGAACAGAATCCTATTCATACTTATGCTTCGACCGGTACATTTAATGTGTGCCTGACGATAACTGCTCACAATCCAGGTTGTACAGCCACATTGTGTCATGATGTTATCGTACATGGTCCACTAGAAGGAGTTTGTCATGCAGCTTATACACTTCATCAACCAAACCCGGATCTTCCCATTATCGATTTTACTGATCAATCAACCAGTGAAGGAACGATTGTATCCTGGACATGGGATTTTGGTGACGGAACAACATCAACTGATCAAAACCCAACACACACGTATGCTGAGCCAGCCATTTATGAAGTGTGCCTGACGATTACGGATAATGAAGGTTGTACGCATCAAGTTTGTCATCATATCGAAATGAATCTTCCGGAAGAAGGAGTTTGTCATTCTGCTTATAGCTTACATCAGCCTGACCCGGCTCAACCAACAATAGATTTTTCTGATGAATCCACAAGTGATGGCACCATAGGATCATGGGCATGGAATTTCGGTGATGGGAATACTTCTACTGAACAGAATCCCACTCATACTTATGCGGAGCCGGGAGCTTACACAGTATGTCTTACAATTACGGATGCAGATGAAGGTTGTACCGATCACGTCTGTCACCAAATCGAGGTGAATCATCCACAAGAAGGCAATTGTCACACTGCCTATTCAGTCCATCAGGCAGAGTCCGAGCAATTGATTTTCAATTTCACTGATCAGTCGACAAGTGATGGAATAATTGGTACATGGGCTTGGGATTTCGGCGATGGCAGTACCTCTTCGGAACAGAACCCTACGCATACGTACGCAGAACCGGGAGTTTATGAAGTTTGCCTCACGATTACTGATGTAGAAGGTGGTTGTACCAGCCATGTATGTCATATGATTGAAGGCCATCATTCAGAAGGA
>JAYUXX010000326.1:0-3818 GCA_043752765.1 Saprospiraceae bacterium
GGCAACAAATTTTTAGCACAATGATCTGTATGCATGAGAACCGTAACCCCATAGGCTTTTGCTAAATGATGTACATGTTCTGCACCTGATATCGCTCCTAGCACAGCAGCTTTTTGACCATCGAGGCTGAGTCCTTTTCCTGCATAAAACGCAGCACCACCATTACTAAACTGGATGATAACAGGAGAATTAACAAGCCTTGCTGTTTCAAGAACCGCATTGATAGAATTTGTTCCGATAACATTTACTGCGGGTAAGGCATAATCATTTTCATTGGCATGATTAAGCAGGTCTGTTACGTCTTTTCCAAATAAAACACCTGGCTTGAAAATAGTATTATTTTGATTCGACATGAGTTTATATTATAGACAATAATGTAAAAAGATAATTTCAGCTTTTGAATTGATGCAACTAATTTTTTTAAATAATTCCCTGGGCTGCCAGATATCGTTCAGCATCAAGCGCTGCCATACAACCCGTACCAGCCGCTGTTACTGCCTGACGATAAACTTTGTCCGCCACATCTCCGGAAGCAAAGACACCATTAATGCGGGTTTTTGTGCTTCCTGATTCAGGTATCAGGTATCCGGCTTCATCCATATCAAGCCATCCTTTGAAAATATTTGTATTTGGAATATGACCAATTGCTACAAAGAATCCCTTGACGGGAAGTGTGGTACGCACCCCTGTTTCATTGTTAATAATGTTGACGCCGGTAACTTCTGTATCGCCCAGAATTTCTTCTGTAGATGAATTCCAATGGATCTGAATGTTTTCTGTCTTAAGGACACGCTCCTGCATTATTTTGCTTGCTCTCATTTCGCCTCTGCGTATTATTAAATGTACAAGCGGGGATAACTTACTGAGATACAAGGCTTCTTCAGCAGCTGTGTCGCCACCTCCTACTACAGCCACGACCTGGTTACGGAAAAAGAAACCATCACAAACTGCGCATGCTGAAACACCTTTGTTAGTCAGTCTTTTTTCAGACTCCAATCCAAGCCATTGAGCGGATGCACCTGTTGCAATGATGACTGAATCTGCTTCGAGTTCATCACCTGAATCAGTCCACACTTTATGAACTGGTCCGGTAAAGTCAACCTTGGTAATGACTGCATATCGAATATCTGTTCCAAATCGCTCTGCCTGATCCCTGAAATCTTCCATCATTTGTGGGCCCATGATCCCTTTTGAATAGCCGGGATAGTTTTCGACGTCTGTGGTAATCATCAATTGCCCTCCAGGCTCAACTCCTGTGTACAAAACGGGTTTTAAATTAGCTCGGGCAGCGTAGATAGCAGCTGTATACCCGGCGGGGCCGCTACCAATAATTAGGCAGTGGATTCTTGAACTCATATAGTAGATATTTAGAATTTTTGGATTACGATTGAATTGTAGACGGTCAAAGGCCTTCAATTTAACCCCTACCTCTGGTTACTAGCGCAAATGTAACGGAATACTTTTTACCCGTCAGACAGAGTTCTCACCTCGTTGGTCTAAAGGTTCGAAGGGGATTGGCTTTATACGCTAACTTAGGATTTGTTTATACATTATACCATGCTTAGTTTCATCTATCCGATCAGTTATCTCTTCTGTCTTACCGGATTGATTCTTTGGTTTTATTTCAAAGAAAAAAATTCGACGAGCCGAAAAATGAGCTCATTATTCCTGGTTTCATTCCTTGTCTATTTAGTTTCATTAGCCTTCAGTGAAGCAACGCTTTCCTACAAGTTGCTAATTCTGTTTCGTGACCTTCTTATTTTAGGTGTAGTTTCCCAACTATTTAACTACATCCGGAGAAACAGTCTGTTGGTTTTTCTGGCGGCAATCGGAATCTTTGGGTTGATTCAATTTGTTGGATTTAATATGTTGTTCGATACCTTTCCCCAGGTATCTAAATTATATTCTCTGGCTGATGATGAATTTGAATTGCTCGTGGAAACTGAAGACGGTGAGATTCCCAAAACGTATGCCCCGCTCATTGAAAAATATAATCTCAATGTACACCAGGCTTTTAATCCCGCAGATCCTACTGCGAGTAGATTAGATGAGTTTATTGTCGTTGGCATTCCTGATCTGTCAGAAGATAAAACAGCAGAAATCGTTCGTCAACTTACCAGCTTGGAAGGAACTCAACATATTGAGTACAACGAAGTCATTACGCTTGAAGTTCGTGAGACAAACACATCTGTTGCAAATGTGACTTCCAAATATGTAAACGACCCACTTGTGAATCAACAATGGGGATGGGACATTATACAGGGTGACCAACTCTATCAATTGATCACTTCCTCAAACCTACAACCTCAAAAGAAATCTCTGATTGCCATAATTGATTCAGGTGTGGACGGTTTACACCCTGATCTGAGTAATCAGTTTTTGTCAAGTAATGCTAATAATGACAACGATCCTTTAGGTCATGGGACACATTGTGCAGGAATTGCGGCGGCTGTATCAAATAATAATATTGGTATTGCTTCTCTTATACCCGATGGATCGTTTGTGCAAGTTACAAGTGTGAGGGTGATGAATAGTTTGGGTGTAGGAAGTCAGCTGGCTACAATTGAAGGCATAATAAAAGCGGCAGATATGGGAGCGGATGTGATCAGTATGTCTCTTGGGGGCATTTCGAGTGATAGCAAACAAAAAGCCTATGAGGAGGCTGTCAGGTACGCTAATGAAAAGGGGGCTATTGTGATCGCTGCTGCAGGAAACAGCAGTCAAAATGCAAAAAATTATGCGCCGGCAAATGCTAAAGGTGTCATCACTGTTTCCGCTATGGGTGTTGATCAAAAGAAAGCTGGATTCTCTAATTCAGTAAATGACTTGAAATTTGGCATAGCAGCTCCGGGAGTAAAAATCATGTCCACCTATCCTAACCAACAATACAAAGAACTCGATGGCACTTCGATGGCTACACCGATGGTAGCAGGATTAGTGGGGTTACTTAAATCTATCAGGCCCGATCTTAAAACTTCCGAAGTTTATCAGATCCTTCATGACACAGGCAAGAAATATTCTGATGACAAAATGGGTGGAAGACTAATTCAGGCTGCCGATGCATTAGAAAAAGTTATGGACTAATGTTGAGCATTTGTTATACTCATACTTCCTGTATTACAACTTCTTTTTCATAATTGTGTAACACATACCAGTGTGAATTCCAGCATTTTTGTAATATTAGTTTTCACATACATATAAAGTACTATGAAAAAGCAAGAAAATAAAATAGAAGCTCCGGATACTGATACCAATCAGGAAAATGATACAGAAGGTTATCCTTTGTATCCTCCCAGCGAAGATATCTACAACAAATTCAAAGAAGTAAAGGATATTGATCCTGAGGATGTCTTAGATGGGGAGGAGATTCAAATAATTCCAGAATACGAAGATGATCAGGTGAAGGAATTAGGAGATAACCTTATGGGTACTGATTTAGATGTTCCAGGTTCAGATCTTGATGATGATCGTGAAGACACTGGTAATGAAGATGAAGAAAATAATTATTACAGTATCAGTGGTGATAAGCATTCAGATCTTGAAGAAGATAGAGAAGAATATTTTGACAAGCTTTGATTTCGCTTGCATTGAAAGTCACCAAATATATTTACAGGCTTTTTCCAAAGTTTCTAAATCCACATTGATCACCCCAGTCATCTCAATAGTCATCGCTGCCTGATCATAAATGGGACTTCGCTCTGCAATTAAGTTTTTTATTTTAGCTGAGGCATCATCGTCTGCCAGTTTTGAAAGCAAAGGCCGACTCGCTCTATTTGTTAAAAGGAAAGAAATCAACTGAGACTCCTGCCATTGCAAAT
>JAYUXX010000327.1:0-3815 GCA_043752765.1 Saprospiraceae bacterium
GATCATGTTTTTGGTGATTTTATCCACGACTGTTTCCATGGCTCAGCGATGGACGATTAAAGACCCTGCCTTCATTCCTGTTACTGGCGAAAGAGATATTATTCCTCAGCAGTTTGTCACTTACAATATTGACGAGCAGGCTATGCGCGCCATATTGTGGCAGGCTCCCGATGAGTCTCTGCAATCTGCTTCAACGAGCAACGTAATGATCACTGTAGGATTGGCTGATGGGTCAGCCGATATATTCAGGATGGTGGAGTATGAAATGATGGAAATTGAGTTAGCGGCGACCTATCCAAACATCAGGACTTATAGGGGGATTTCGATTTCGAATCCCTACCGAACGATCCGGGCAGACTGGACCGAGAATGGATTCCGGGCTGTGATCCGGGATCTTGACGGGACGATGTATATCGACCCTTTCCAGCGAAATGATTTATCACATTGTATAGCATATTATAAAAAGGACTTTTCACGGACACTTGATTGGGCTTGTGGATTTGAAGGTGAAAGAGGCAATGATTATAAGGCTCAGGAAGAAAGAGTGGTCGGTGACTGTGTGTTTAGAAGTTATCGGTTGGCTGTAGCCACAACGGGTGAATACAGCAATTTTTTTGGTGCTACCTCTGCAGCACAATCAGGTTTAGTTCTCTCACAGGTTATCACTGCGGTTAATCGGGTCAATGATGTGTTTGAAGTTGATGCAGCCGTCAGATTAATACTCATTGGAAATACAGCATCGGTTTTTTATTATGTGCCTGCAACAGATCCTTTTTCAGGAGATGCCTGTACTCAGCTTGGGCAGAACCAAACTAATATGACATCGGTGATAGGCTCAGCTAATTATGATATAGGTCATGTATTTAGTGTCGGCAGTGGAGGTTGTGCAGGTTTAGGTGTGATCTGCCTGGCAGGGAATAAAGCGAGAGGTGCTACCGGATTAAATCCGCCGACAGGAGATCCGTTTTATATCGATTATGTAGCGCATGAACTCGGACATCAGTTTGGTGGTAATCATACACAAAACAATAATTGTAACCGCAACAACTCAACTGCTATGGAGCCCGGAAGCGCTTCGACCATCATGGGTTATGCAGGGATATGCGCCCCTGATGTGCAAAACAATAGTGATGCTTATCTGCATGGCATTAGCCTTCAGGAATTTGCAAACGAGATAGCGTCAGAAAATTGTCATCTCACGGTGTCGTCTGCAAATGCAGCACCGGTCCTGACGAATGTTCCGAACTATACGATCCCAAAATCCACACCTTTTGTATTGACAGCAACAGCGACAGATCCGGATGGTGATCCACTCACCTATTGTTGGGAGCAATGGGATGAAGCAGTAGGAACAATGCCTCCTGTTTCGACGAATACAGTGGGTCCTATGTTCAGGAGTCTTCTTCCTACAGCTTCTCCAAGCAGGTATTTTTATAATCTTACGGATCTCACTAACAATGTAAATCCTACCTGGGAAGAGTTGCCTTCAGTGAGCAGGACGATGGACTTCAGAGTGACCGTTCGGGATCTACATGATGGCATGTATGGGTGCACTGACGAAGACAATACACTGGTGACGATAGATGCAGCATCTGGTCCTTTTGTGGTAACCTCTCAAAATGCAGGTGCCACATGGTTAGAAGGTAGCGGGCAAACTATCACCTGGAGTGTTGCGAATACTAACGCTGCGCCTGTGAACTGTGCGAGTGTGGAGATCAGGCTGTCTTACGACGGTGGTCTTACCTATCCGGGTGTGTTGTCTCTAAATGAACCCAATGATGGTTCGGCAAATATAACCATACCCGTAGGGACCACAACAGAAGCGCGCGTCCGGGTAAAAGCTGTAAATAATGTTTTTTTTGATATTAATGACCAGGATATCATCATCCAGCCGGGGGTTCCAAACTTTACGCTTGCATTAAATCCAAATACAGTTTCGGAATGTAATGATGGCAGCGTACAAACTTCAGTACTCGTGGGATCATTCATGGGGTTTTCTGATCCTGTGACACTAAGCCTGTTAAATGCGCCACCCGGAGCCGTTGTTGCTTTCGTTCCTCCCGTTGTGTTGCCTGGAAATGCCAGCACACTTACAATCTCGAATCTGGGTAGTTTGTTTGGGACATATACGCCGATTGTACGCGGCACAAGTACACCAGGTATGAAGGAGGCAACTTTTACGATAAACCTTCTGGCGGCACCCGTAAACGGACCAACACTCGTGAGCCCGGCCAACAATTCGATAGATGCGCTCATCACTCCTAATCTAGATTGGAATATGATAGCGGGTGTGACGCAGTATGATTATCAAGTATCCACCACGAATAATTTTAGCAATATTGTTGTGAGTGGCACTGCGATGACGGATCAATTTCAGGTATCGTCCGGACTGAGTACGGGTAGCCTTTATTATTGGAGAGTTCGTGCTATTAATATGTGTGGCATAGGCCCATGGTCTTCTACGTTTTCATTTACGACAGGAAATTGTTTTGCATTATTTAGTTCGAATGTTCCTGTTACGATACCTGCAGCCGGTACGCCGACTGTGACTTCAACATTCAGCACTACTATCAATCTCGAGATCACGGATCTGAATATTATCAATCTGGTGGGTACGCATACGTGGATAGATGATCTTAAGTTTTCGCTTAAGTCGCCTGCGAATACGGAGATCCTTTTTTGGGACAGGCCTTGTACGAATCATGATAATTTCAATATCAATTTTGATGACGAGGCTGCTAATATGAACTGGCCGTGTCCGCCTACCAATGGTATGTTTTATAAACCGAACAATGTGTTGACTCCCTTTGATGGACAGAATTCCGGAGGGATCTGGACATTGAAAATCCAGGACATTGGGGATCAGGATGGGGGTAGTCTTACTTCATGGGGTTTGAAGGTTTGTGGTCTCAGTCCATGTGAGCAAGTAGTAACGCAGACAAGCGGAACGGGTGTAGGCACACTGCCGGGTGCGCTCAATTGTGTATCTGCGGGGGATACAATCTTCCTCAGTTCGGCGCTAGTCGGGCAAACTATTAATCTTGGAGCTAGTCCATTAGTTGTCAATAAGGATGTCGTCATTATGGCTCAGGCGGCCAATATCAATATTACCGGAAATGGGGCCCGTCCTTTTGAAATCCAGCCGGGTTTATTCGTAGAATTCAGTGGAATGATCATCACGGCAGGGACATCACTTGTGGGAGGGGCTATCAACAATCAGGGGACGCTGACTCTTAAGAATGTGACGATCGAAAAGAATGTGGCTGTTACGGGGGCGACACTAGTCAATAATACTGGTGGAGGGCTTAGGCTGGAGGGCACCTGTTCGATCAACCAATAGAAACATGCAAAGCAGAATATCTTCTATATTTGCAATCCTTTTACAAAAGGTCGGGTGGCCGAGTGGCTAGGCTCAGCTCTGCAAAAGCTGCTACAGCGGTTCGAATCCGCTCCCGACCTCAACTTGCAATTATAACTCGCTGTTAATCAGCGCGTTTGTTCTTTTATAAGCACATTGGGGTACAGTTCGGGGTACAGAAATCATCAGAAATCTTACTATGCTGAGGTCCAGCGAACGGAGAATAACATTCAACAGTGGATCCAGATCCAACTGGTTTGTTCCACCGGATTTGCATATGGATGATGAGCGGCATGATATTTTTCATGACTTAATCCAGGTTGAAAATCTTACAGCAAAACTGACCGGGGGGTAGGAAAAAAACATACGCGCAGCTTCCCGAGCGCAGGGTATTATTCTGCGTATGCAGGTTTGCATGAAAGTTGGGAATGTACTGAACTAATTTGCTTACATATCA
>JAYUXX010000328.1:0-9179 GCA_043752765.1 Saprospiraceae bacterium
AATATTTCTATTCCATTCTCGTAGCCGGCAAATAATTTTTGGTATTGTTTTACTGAACGTGATTTAAAAACCGACACGATGCCATCAAAGGTAATGGCAAGTATATTGACGGGAAGTATATACGTAAAGAACAAACGTTTAAATGAGAATGGCTGTATAAACAGAGTTAACAGTAAACTGCCAACTGTTGTTGTCAATAATACTTTCAAAAGGCAAAATATAGTTGGCTCGAGTATCTCCACTAAAAAGGCAACGGAACCGGAAGCCTGAATTTTTTGTGCAATCTTCAATTTGTCTTCATCCCTGAAATGATGGAAGGCATTAAACATGGTATAACAGGTTCCAGGTTTGAATTCCATGTTAAGAACATCTACGCTTCGTGGCTCATAAAATATTGTTTCATCACCTAATTTCAACAGACTGGGATATTTATCAGTGAGCGTAAGTCGGCTGAAACAATTGCTTTTTCTGAAAATACTGATAGCAGGTTCCCCGCTACCTGAGCATAGGTCATACATAACTTGGACAGACAGTGACATCGTTTTAAGGTGATGTACAAAACCATCATAGACATTGAACCTGACGACGACGAAGCCAATAAAGTCAGTTTGTAAATTTCTTATATCGGGCGGAAACCAGGCATAATCTTCAAGTTCTTTCATGAGTTAAAAACAACATTGGTTTAAAGATGTCAGGTTTCCCCAAAATTCTATGTCCTTACCGATGTTCTATTTACTTGGGAGAACTTTCAATAATGATCTTTTTTATTTGAAAATATTTACGGTCACTTACTTTTAAGAAATAAATACCGGCAGCCAAATCGTTTATCGAAATTGGTACACTCCGTTTATTGCCAATCTCTGTTTTTCTAATCAAACTTCCCATTGAATTGAATAATTCTTTTGTTCTCCAAAGGATACGCCTACATGATGAGGTTTAGATTTAAGACACCTTGGCATGATGAAAACAAAAATGGTTATGGATGGTTGTGGCAGCAATATTTTAAAAGTATTTTTTGAGTAAGAAACCTTGGAATCTGTGATGGGTGCAAAGGCAATACATCAATTCTAATTTTTTATCTCAATATTTCCATTACCTCACACACATCCTTGTCGATTGTCCTTTGGTTGATGACAAAATTTTCCTGCGATGTCCCAATTTCTTTATCGAAATCTTTTATATGAAAGGCACAAATTGTCCGAGGTCCGCCACATCTTAATTTCCCTGCGAAGAGAAGTTTGAATATGTCATTACTCAATTTTAGAAATCAAAAGGCAAGAAGATGCTTGAACCAACAATTTGGATTGAATTCCTATTTAACCTCAATTAAGTCCATTCCGCACTTTGGACATTTACCTGGTTGGTCCGAATTCACCTCAGGATGCATTGGACAGGTGTAGGTTTGAAATGTTTCGGTCATTTTATGACTAAATTTTTATACACTTGCAAGTTAAGTCAATACTCCTTGAAAGCGTTACACTATTACAGCACAAAGTTATATAATTTACTTTTTTAAATGTGTTCAACTATCCAACCAATTCACAATTCACATTGTTCACATAGCCACCACCACTCATTTCTTGTAAAGAATATTGTTTATTCAATCTAGAATACTGAGTTATCCAAAATGACCTGCGGGCTCGTCAACAACTGCTTTGCTGTGGGCAGAGCCATCTGTAGCTAAAAGTATTCCCCTAATTTTTTATTTTAATATTCATTCATTACCACTATTGTCCTCATATTTTGAATAAACGCTCTATTTTTTTTCTACTAATTCCATTCCGCACGTTGAACATTTACCGGGCTTATCTTAAATCACCTCAGGATGCATAAAGCACTTGTATGTTTTAGTGTTTTAGTTGTTTCCTTATTTTCACTTTTTGTTGTTGGCGTTTTCATATCAGATGTTTGTTTGTTATCGTTTCCTTTATCCCTTTCTTTCGAACTTGCGTCGGCATTTATTAAACCATTTTGATCGTGGTCGGGATGTTGGTTATTGAAATCCTCATCTGATTTTTTATCTAAAGGCATGTCGTCGCCATTCTGAATACCTTTTTCCTTTTTAGTCTTTCCCATTTTATTTTCTATTTCTTAAAAAATGTTAAATTTATTCTGTTAATTATCCATTTCTAATGTAGTGCCAGACAGAATGGACTGTCATTTCAAGGGGGAGAAATAAAACTGTTTGCAATTACTCCTGCATTAGATCCTTACTTGCTTTCTAGTCTTTTTTTCAACTGAATCTGTAAATATAATGACCTCCACATTATGTTCACCACCATCATCTCTTAGCGTAATCATCCTATCAGCTTGCATCACTCCATCAACACCCACTCTCATTTCTTGCGCTCCTACCTGTTGAATCACTGCAATATGATAAACCGTGTTTTTATACCGGTAATGTAATTTAAATGACTCCCATTCTTTGGGAATGCAAGGCGCCAATTTCAATTTGTCTTCTTTCTGCTGCAAGCCAAAAAAGGATTCTATAATAAGGCGGTACAGCCACCCTGCAGAACCTGTGTACCAGGTCCATCCACCACGCCCTGCATGTTGACCTGCGTAGACATCTGCCGCCAGAACGTAAGGTTCAGCTTTGTAGATTGCAATGGCTTCTGAAGTTTTGCCGTGGTTGACCGGATTAATAATGCTCAATAATTCCCATACGCGTTGGTTATCACCCATTCTGGCAAAAGCCATGATCATCCATACAGCGGCATGCGTGTATTGTCCGCCATTTTCTCTTATCCCCGGCACATATCCTTTTATATAACCGGGCTTAACGTCAGACTTATCGAATGGCGGGTCTAATAATTTAATGATCCTGTCATCTTTTTGAACAAGCTTTTTATAGGCCGATTCCATTGCTGAATTTGCCCGCTTTGCATCTCCGGCACCTGATAAGACAGACCAGCTTTGGGCAATGGAATCAATCTTACATTCTTCATTTTCTTGCGACCCCAGCGGTGTGCCATTGTCAAACCATGCGCGCTTATACCACGCTCCATCCCAGGCATGCTGATCAATATTTTCTTTTAATTGCTGTGCTTCCTTGATGCATTCATCGGCAAATGCTGAATCACTATGTAAACGTGCTATTTTTTCAAATTGAATAAGTATTTCATAAAGAAAAAATGCCATCCAAACGCTTTCTCCTTTACCATCCTTCCCTACTTTATTATAACCATCATTCCAATCTCCGGAGCCAATTAAAGGCAGTCCGCGTTCACCATAATTAAATCCATGTTTGATTGCCTGAACGCAGTGGGCATAAAGTGATACAGATGTATCCGAAATAACGGGAAGGTCAAAATAGGATTCTTCGTTAGGGTGTAATGGTCGTCCTTCGAGGTATGGTGCGGGCTCATCCAGCACCCCCGTATCTCCAGTATGAATAATATAATGCGAAGTGACAAGGGGCAACCAAAGAAAATCGTCTGAAATGCGGGTGCGTACACCTCGACCGAGTGGCGGATGCCACCAATGCTGTACGTCTCCTTCTTTAAACTGGCGAGTGGCGCAGAGTAAAATTTGTTTGCGCGCAAGCTGCGGAGCTGCATGTAATAGCGACAACACATCCTGCAACTGATCTCTGAAACCAAAAGCGCCTCCGGATTGATAAAATCCACTGCGCCCCCAAAGTCGTGACGAAAGTGTTTGGTAAGTAAGCCAACCGTTTGTCATCATATTAATTGCTGGATCAGGAGTTTCCACCTGCAATGCCCCTATTGTATTATTCCAAAAGTTTTTTACTTTTTCCAACGAATCAAGCGCAGCATCGCTTCCTCTGAATTGTTTGGCGATTGAGTGTGCATCATTTAAAACCTTGCCTGCACCTAGTCGGAAAATAATTTCCTGTTCTTCTCCATCTGCCATAAAGAATGGAATCTGGATTGCCGCACAAGGATCTAAAGCAAGTCCAATCCTTCCGGAAAGTTTTATCCGCGACATGGCATCGGGGTTTTGCATTGTACCGTTACGACCAATAAATTCGGTGCGATCGGCAGTAAATGTTTTATTTACATAATCAACATCAAAGAATGCGACACGTTGGGACCATTCAGTATTATAGGGATTTTTTGCAATAAGCGCCCCGGTAAAATAACTTTGAGTCTTGTTTCGTCAAATTTCACCCACTATGGGGGATGCCTAAGGGAATGAAAATAAGTAATTGAGTTACCGGAGTGGTTTTGTTATGAGTAGAGAAGTAAGAAATTCATCAGTGCATTTCAAATAATTCATTCCAGTTTAAAGAAAAGGCTCCTAAAAATAGGTTTAACCATTTTTGAATGAAAGCCCAGCTGCATGTGCGAATGATTATATTTAATTCATCAATGGGTGTGATTAATACAACTAATAAGTTCGATTTTACACTTAATTTTAAATGAAAATGACTTCTATTAATTTTTCAGATTTGCATGCACAAAAATCAACATAAATTATTTCATCACGACCTTATGCAACCCTAATACTTCACTTCCCGATCGCATGGTCAGGAAATAATTGCCTGCAGGTATATTCTGTATTTGAAGCCGAAATACTTTATTTTCCATTTGAGTTTCAAAGCTATAATTCCGAATTATTTTACCTGTTGCGTCCATTAATTCAAATTGGATATTATCGGCGCGTTCCAATTTCATTTCAACATTTAATGCACTGCCTGTAACTACAGGATTTGGAAAGACATTGAATGTATTTGTCATTACATTTTCTTCAGTAGCCGTACTAACAGCCTTTCCTGGAAGAATGCGTACAATTTTAGCTACCGATGGAATATCGTCTACCATTGCCCATAACAAATACCATCCTGGAAGCGCGCGTAAAGAATCCTCAGGAATTATTGCTTCGACAGACTTTGCCTGATGCGTAAATTGAAGATCAAGAAATCGGTTTTCGCCACAATTCATCATATGAGTGACAGCTTGTGTGCTTTGCATCACTACAGCTGTAAGTGAATCTGTGCGGCCTGCTTCAAATCGAATAGTTTCCCCACGTTGATAATCCGTCCTTTCGAGATTAAGAATTTGTGGACGTATGCCACGAAACAAATAGGGTGGTTCGAAAGCATCTATAACGCTTAGCGGTGGTTCATTTCCAGGTTCACCTTCACCACCCGCAACGATGATCCTGCCGTCGGGAACTAAAACAGCCAAAGCATGATATTCGCGCTTACGAGGCATATCGGCAAGTCGCCTCCAGGTGTCAGCGTACGGATCATATAAATCTGTTAGACCCAAGAAGTTCCATTGATTGACTGGAGTGGGATCTGCTGGGTCTTCCTTCTCACCTGCAAGTGTAAGGATTCGACGGTCGGGAAGTAACACTGTCTCAGCCCGAGATCTTAATGGAGCAAAGTGTGTACCCAATGTCCAGACATCAGTCTCAGGATCATAACGTTCAACTAAATTTCCTCCACTGCCCGCAGGAAATGGTTTGAAACCTATAGCGATGACTTCACCATCCGGAAGATGTACCAGTTCATGATCCACATGATCTCCATTTGGCATGCGATTCCCCTGAACAAAATCAGATGCAAGTTCCCATTGTTCCGTTTCAGGATCGAAGAGTTGTGGAGGTCTGAAAGTCATAAGAGCTTTTCCATTATAAAGCATCAAAATAGGTGACTGTTCGTTGGCTAAAGCTACCGGGTCCACCCATTCTGTTTCACCAGTGATAGGATCGTATAGCTCAGACGTATTTACCCTTATCGGATTATTCAATCCACCTCCACCAACTATAAGTAATCGGCCATCAGCAAATTGGGTCATAGAAGGATACCATCGATAATCTTTCATGAGCGGCATCACATCCCACGTCTTAGTGAAAACATTGTACTGTTTAATTTTTTGCGTACCCGGCCCGTAAATTTCCTGATCGGTACCGCCGGCCATGATTATGTTACCATTCCAAAGCAATTTAGGTGCGACACAACCTTGAGCAATTGTATGACCCGGGATGGCCATCGTGTCGTTCTCTATGGGATCAAAAATGAACGGATCCTTTGTGTTATGGCAATAGTAAACCGTGCCATCAGGCATAAGAATACCCAGATCAGTGCCTCCAAGAGGTTCGGGTGAATTCATGATATTGGTCCAAACACCTGACTCAGTTTCAGGAGCAAGCTGAGCATTATGAATCAAGGTGTTAACGATACCTGTAGTTGCATTCTGGAAGTATGCATAACCGGGTTTAGCCACACCAAAGAAAAGGTAAGGTCCGCCATCCGGCAGATTTTCAATTTCGTATTGACCTGCCTGATTTGTACGGGTTTCCCAAAATTGAGCAATGGAATTATTGAACAATGTGATCCTTGCATCAGCAACAGGATAGCCTCCTTCACCAGTAATCGTACCGATCAGCCTTTGAGCATAGGTGACATTGGAAGTAAACAATAGTACTAAAATGGTGAGCGGAAAAATATAGCGCATGTAAATCGATTTATAAATAAGGACAAGGTTATGAAAATGTATTTTTATTTGATCATTGGAATTTGTGATGATTTTCTGCCTGGTTACTTTTTCTGCAAATTAACTTTAGCGTGAAAGCTTCACAACTTTCGATTCAATTATAAGACGTGGGGTTTTCACAATGGTTTGGTAAATTCAGGATTTGCAAACTTTTGCAATTTAAGCAAGTATCCTTTGCTACTCGGTTTAAGTGAGGGAAATATCCATAAATGTTGTTCTTCAGCTTTGGAGAAATATCCATTTGCCAATACTAGGGCGTAAGCACGAGACACTTTAAGTGCTTGCACTCTCCATACCTTTCATAACGGAAATGAGGATTGAGTACCCTCATGCCCCTAAACGGGTTTCAATTTTTCCTGTTCAGCATAAGTATGCCTATTCCATCTGTGTGCCATAATTCGGCCGTCTTCTTAAATTGAAACAACCCATACCTTTACGATTATGATAAAATTCTACAAAATCTCAAGCCTTAGTTGCTTTTTTCTTCTTGCATTTGCTGGAATGTCCATTTTTGCACAAACGTCTATTGAATGGCAAAAAATCATTGGAACCCTTAACTATGACAATGCTCTCAAAATAATTAATGATGAGGAGGGCAATATTATTTTCATGGGGATCGAACCGCATGAGGATCTTACGGGTAACCTCCGAAATTATCTGATAGCCTCCAAAGTGGATGTGGAAGGAAATGAAATCGGGAAGAAATATTATGATGTAGCCTTTGAAACTTATAGTATTCCATTCGACTATAGCATTGGTGAACATTTTTATACGGAATCAAATGGGCAGAAGATTATCAACCTTGTGATAAATCTTTAAGGCAACTTCGTATTGTACCAATTATTAGATGCTACTGGAGAATTTGCTTCGTTTGATAACCTTTCATCTTCAGACTTGACGATCAATCGCGAAAAAGTTAAAGTAACTGCCCGAACGATTTGTTCTGTTCAACAATCCTGTTACGGGCCAGACTCTTTAATCATCGTAAAAATAAAACCATTTCCGGATTCGAACTTTAATGTAATAGCCTGGACATTTGAGTTGAAACAGGATATACGCACACATCCTATTCAGGGTCATTATGATATCGATGTCAACGACATTACAACAGATGAAGAAGGAAACGTTTATATTCTTTTACAGATAGAGCGATGGGATTTTCAATTTTGTACGGATTGTGCAGATGCTTTTATTGATGCCTATTCGATGATATATAAATTGAATGCTCAAGGCGATCTTCAAGGTCATGTAAAATTGAATACCACCACAGCCGTCGTAAGTCACATGCAGTTTTTGTCCGTCGCCAACGGTGACATTATCATCCGCGAGAATGATATAAATGCTGCAGGAAATGAAGTGCTAACTACGGTTTATCACACAGATTACTTCCTGGTTTTAAAGGATGAGTTTAACCTTGACAGACAATACAACTACCTGGTAGCGGATGCAAATCTTAATATCTATGGTGTTAAAAATGTCTATGATATCTATGATCCTAACATTAAAGGTGAATCTGATGTATTAGTTACAAAATTCAATATCAGTGGGCTGCAGGAATGGAAATCATATTATGGTGGAACCAGTTTTGATTTTCCAAAAGGAATGGTGCTCACCAGCAATGGTGGTCTTGCTTTCTTCGCAAATACGGAATCAACTGATTTTGATGTTGAGATGAACCACGGATTTGAGGACATGTGGCTTGTAAAATTGAGGGAAGAAATTACAGGAGTGGATGATCAGGAAGAATTGAATATTTCTTTTTATCCAAACCCAACATTTGATCAAATCACATTTTCAAACGCTGAAGGTGTTGTTCAGGTCATCGTAGGTGATATGACAGGAAAACAATTATTCAAGCAGACTTTGAATGCTTCAAATAATACTATTTCAGTTGAGGGTTTGGCAAGGGGTACTTACTTTCTCCATGTTACGGACACGAAGCAGAATAGGGGAGTGTATAAATTTGTAAAGTTGTAAAGACTAAGGACTAAAGACCAAGGATCGTACGCCGGGATAAATGCCGGCGCACATAAATTGTTTGTGCCAAGGACTGATTCGCCGGGATAAATGCCGGCTCACATAAATCGGTCGTGCCTACGGCACTTGTTCTCGACCTTCTGCGAATGTCAACACTCCGACGGGAGGAATGCCGGCGATTCTAAATCGGCCGTGCCTGGACGGATACGCCGGGATAAATGCCGGCGCACATAATTTGTTTGTGCCAGGACTGATACGCCGGGATAAATGAAACGATTCACTTTTCTATCTCGCATTATAATGGAGGGACCGTCGTAGTACGATGGATTTCCAATTCACAATTCACGATTCACGTTTCTATCTCGCATTCATTTATAATGGCGGGACTATCGTCGTACGATGGTGTCCCGTCCTGAAAAAAGTTGAAAGTTCTAAACTGACAACAAATGAATACAAAAAGACCGGTAATTCGGTACAGTGAAGCTTTTAAAGCCCAGGTTCTCAATGAAATTGAATCTAGATCCTTAACCCTAAACCAGGCCCGAAGGAAGTATCAGATCAAAATTACGGATGGCATGTAAAACCAGAATAGACCGATTGATGACGATTCATCACTCAGATCGCGGAATACAGTATAGCAGCAACCGTTATGTCGGGATGATGAAAGAAAATGGAATTGAAATAAGTATGGGTGAAGTTGGAAATTGTTATGAAAATGCAATGGCAGAGCGAGTC
>JAYUXX010000329.1:0-3797 GCA_043752765.1 Saprospiraceae bacterium
CTGCAGGAATTAACTGATCTGCAGAAAGCGAATCATGAATTAGACCTCAGGATCCAACAAAGTGAAGAACAATTTAATACCCTGGTCAATAGCATTCAAAATCTTGCGTGGATGGCCGATGGTGATGGTTATATTTTTTGGTATAACCAGCGCTGGTATGAGTATACAGGAAAGACACTTGAAGACATGAAAGGTTGGGGGTGGCAATCGGTTCATGACCCGGATATATTACCCCTTGTCCTCGAACAATGGAAATATTCAATTAATTCAGGAAACCCATTTGAAATGGTATTTCCATTGAAAGGAGCCGATAATTCTTTTCGCTCCTTTCTAACACGTGTTTTTCCTATTCGGAATAAATATGGCAAAGTAGACCGATGGTTTGGAACCAATACGGATATCAATGAACAACGAAAAATATCGGAGACTCTAATTGAAAGTGTGAAGGAGAGGGAAGTGCAAATGCAAACCATTCTCCAATATGCACCTGATGCTGTGATCACTATTGATGAGCATGACACCATCATAAGCTGGAATCCCCAAGCTGAAAATATTTTTGGTTGGACAGAAATTGAAGTGCTGGGAAAAATGTTGACAGAAACAATTATTCCCGAGCGTTACCATGATCACCACATACATAAAATTAGGAATTTTTTATCTATAGGTGTGGGGCCTGTGATGAATAAGCCTATTGAGATATCGGCCATCCGGAAAAATAAAAGCGAATTCCCTATTGAGCTAAAAATCTCATCTTCTAAAATTAATGACCGTTATATTTTTATTGGATTCTTTCGCGATATCACAATCCGTAAAGAGGCTGAGGAAACGATCCTGAATAAAACAAATCAATTAGTCGAAGCTCAACAACTGGCTCACATAGGGAGTTGGGAATGGGATATTCGAAATAATAAAATTGAGTGGTCCGACGAACTCTACAGAATTTTTGGTTTATCGCCGCAGACGTTTGAAGCTACGTATGAGAATTACCTCAAGTATATTCACCCGGATGACAGAGAACGAGTAGACGGTCTTGTACAACAAGCATTTAAGGATCATAATCCTTTTAATTTTTTTCATAAAGCATCATGCGCCGACGGGGCAGTCCGCATCCTTAGTTCAACAGGGAAAGTGTTTACGAATTCGGAAGGAAATCCTATTCGGATGTCAGGGACTGCTCAGGATGTTACCGAGCAGAAAAAATATGAAGCGGAATTGAAAGCCAGTGAAGAACGGTTTTTCAAAATCTTCGACAGCAATCCGGTTCCTATGATACTCTCGGAAATTAAAACAAACAAAATAAAATATGCGAATAATCTTTTTTATGCAGCATTTGGATATTCAGAACATGAAGTGATCGGATATTCAAGTGAAGAGCTCAATTTAATGTCTCCGGAAGAAAACGAGAGAGTAGTAGGAGCCATATTGAGTATCCTTCAGGATCATCGAAGTCCGGGTGACATGCAGTCACTTTTAGAGCACGAAAGGGAAGAACTTCTATTAAAATTAAAGCATTCCGATGCCATGAAGGACTTTGAAATCTGCTACACGCGAAAAAATGGTAACACCTTTCCGGCATTTGTGTCATTCGAAATCATCCGTTTTGGGGGCGAAGGTTATACCATAGCCTCTTACCAGGATATTACAGAAATAAAAAGAGCACAAACCCAACTTAAAAATCAAAACGAACAGCTTGAGAAAATGAACAAAGAACTTCAATCATTTGCTTATGTCTCTAGCCACGATTTGCAGGAACCACTTCGCAAAATTCAAACGTTTGCTAACCTCATCCTTGAAAATGAAAGTCAAAATCTATCCGAAAACGGAAAAGAACAATTTACCAGGTTGCATAAGGCTGCTGAACGGATGCAAACACTTATAGAAGACTTGCTGGCATATTCTCGAACAAGCACTGTAGGGTTCCATTTTGAAAACACGAACCTCCGCACGATTGTAGATGAAATAAAAGAAGAATTGAAAGAAGAGTTGGAATTACAACAGGCCGAAATTGAAGCGAAAGACCTGTGCGAAATGCGCGTTATTGTATTTCAATTTCGGCAACTCCTGCATAATTTGATTGGGAATGCTCTCAAATTTTCAAAACCCGGTGTTCCGCCTATCATTCATATTAAGTGTAAAATTGCAAGGGGTAGCGAGTTAGACAATCCGGATTTAATACCTAAAAAAAGATATTGTCAAATTACATTTACAGACAATGGGATTGGTTTTGAATCACAATACAGTGAGAAAATATTTGAAGTATTTCAACGCTTACATGGAAAAGAAGTATATCCCGGAACAGGCATTGGGCTGGCAATTGTAAAAAAGATAGTTGCGAATCATAATGGTTTTGTAACTGCATCCGGAGAGTTAAACAAAGGAGCGACCTTTGACATCTATATTCCCTCTTCCTAAGGTACTTTTCCGTAAATGATCTACATATTAGCTGGCATGAGTTTGTTGTTTGTAGCTATGGGATTTATCATCACCGAGCTTAACGCAAAATATTTTCTGTCAGGATACAATACAATGAATGAGACTGAAAGAAAAAAGATAGATCTCACATCTTACATTCCACATTTTAAGAAATTCCATATTTGGTTTGGCGTTTCATTTTTCATAATTGGCTCGTTGCTTCTTTACTTTGTGGGGGAAGATAAAATCAGTTTGTTTTTAGGTGTATATCCGGTGGCAGCGTATATCTATTTCTTCTGGCGGAGTACTAAACATGGAAACAAATTTGGATTACAACGAAATGTTTTTACCACCCTTGTTCTGCTTGGAACATTACTTTTTGTCACCGTTATGTTTGCGCGTGAGACAAAAGAAAGTAAGATAATCCTCCACTCAAATATGATTGAATTCCAGGGAAGCTATGGCGAACAAGTGAGTCAATCAGATATCTTGTCTGTTGAGCTTATTGACCATTTACCTAAGATTACAATGCGAACTAACGGATTTTCCAGTGGTTCAATAAAACGAGGTTATTTCAAAACAAGTGAAGGCGAAAGAATAAAATTGATCCTCAATGCAGATACTTCACCTTATATGCTTTTTACAAAAAATAATGGAGGAAAAATTTATTTCGCTGCGAAAGAAAAACCTACTGAGGAACTATATAATGAAATAAGAACGCAGTTACCTGAAGTTCTCTTTAAGTAAAAGTAGTTTCACTTCAATTATTAGGTTTTTAAAATTTAAAATTTAAAATCTAAAAAATCCAATATAGGTATTGCGGAGATTGTTGGAGCAAACTTCGAACAATGGCATTCCTGTGGCAATCTTCACCAGGCAAACATAGATTGTTTATATTATCCTTATTTGATTTTTTGCCATCAGGGTATGTCCAAAGATAAAATGTAGGTTCTGGCAATCCATTTATTGTCGGAGTAATGAATCCATTACACGCACTTTGGGCAGAGGGTGCTTTCCAAATGCCCTCACTTATTTGGAATGTTGGAATATTACCTCCTGGACATTCAGGAGCAACACCCGTTGGCACATTGTATTGCGTTCTTAGCGCAGGAACGCCTTCTTCACAGCAACAAATTTCAAACTGCTTGTAAAAAACACAAATTGCTGATTTTGTAACCGTTAGTGTGTAAATGCCAGGGCAAAGCCCCGTAATATGAAGTGATGAAGAAGAGAAGCCATTTGGCCCTGTCCAATTTCTCGTTAATAAACCACTGCCGGATTCTTTAATGTATGATTGTAAAAATTGCACATTACTATTTTAATTAGGCTAATAACGTATTATAGCTAATAAATTAGCCACCTTACAATTATTCTCATCCAACTTA
>JAYUXX010000330.1:0-3796 GCA_043752765.1 Saprospiraceae bacterium
TCCTTAAGGGCATTATCAAGTTCTTTATAGAGCTCTTCCTTTACCTGAAAATCAAAGGTTTCTTCCGCATCCGTGCGTAAAGTCCCAATCTCAGCATCAATATCTTTTAGATGATCTTTAATCCGGGATCTGAACTCAAGGGTCTTATCCCGAAGTGCATCATTCGATAAGCCTTGATACGCCTCAGCAAATTCGTTGATGATTTCAACATTTGGTGAGTAAGCCTTGACATCCCGTTCGTATTTTGAACCAAATATTTTGGTGAAGATTTTAAACATGCTATTGTTGTCGGTTAAAGTGTAAAGATATGATCAGATACCGTACCACATGCGGCATTATGTGCCAATTTGTCATGTGTTTATTGATATTTCTCTCATCCTGTTCAGATCGTGTAGATACAACTGAGGATCTTTCTATCTATTATGTTCCCATAGATTCAATCGGCGAAAGAGGTATTCGATATATCTACCGCAGTTTGGCCGATACGACTCTGGACCAGGAAGTGTGGGAATATGCAAAAACATCAGAAAACCACATTACGAGTATAAACTACGATCACAACCAACAAGTTGTGCAAAAGCAATACGAGCGTATCGTGGAAAGTGGGGTTCTGATCGATTCATTGATTTTGTATTTCAATGATGAAGGGGGCAGAATTATTTCCTACCCTGTACGCATACTTTCACCACATCGGTTTCCCTTCGCTGCAAGGGATTCGTCACAAGTTTGGTTGACTCAGCTGGAATGGTGGCAACCAGGAGATTCATTACATGTTGTTCTGGAGCGGCGTCGCAGATTTGACGGAGACACCACCTGGAGTTGGCAAGGGCAATCAATTCCGGCTATTAAGTTTAAGACAGTGGATAAATTCGAAACAGAACAAGATGGCTGGACGAGTTCACAATGGACGGGAACGGAAATCTATGCTAAAAATATCGGAATGATTTATTACAAACGCGATATCTCAAAACATCTCCGACTTGAATTTGAACTGGATCAAAAAATATCCGTGAAATAGAAAAAATATCAACACATTTTTACAAAAAAATAACCGCAAAGATGATCCAGACATTTAAGGCATGATTGCATTAGCTCAATCAATAAAAGTCAGAAAAACTCCTTGCGGTAAATATAATTTACTAAGATTACCTGCTATCAGGAAATCCCTTTAAACCATTGTTGGAACATCTCACCTAATAAAGGAAGTGGTTTTTGCTCACCACTCAACGCACCGATCAGGCTAATAATCCAAAGTATCAGAATCAGTACGGACCAGATGGTGCCCAGTATGGGTACGGGTATAAAGGAAAACACAAGCGATCCTATGATTGCTAAAAGTGTAAGACCTAACATTTGACGCAGATAGTAAGATGTATTGGGTCCTTTTTCTTTTTGGTTCATCACCAGTGCAATCACCCAGCCGATAATGGTTAGATGTGCAACGATTGATTTTGTTTTGTCATCCATAGTTTGGTTTTGGTTTTGGTTTTATTTAGATTTAAAAGTAACAATACCGTAGCTTCTGACAGAAATTTCTTTCAAACGGTTCACCAGGAGGCTTGAACGGATAAAACAGGGATAATACCGAGCTGTTCCTGGCTTTCAATTCGCTCCAGAAAAGGATCATAATAGTGATACGCAATATTGGTGAAGCTGAATGCATTTTGAATTTCTAATGCATATCTCCAACGAACTTTCGGATGAGCAATAATCCGGGCAACAGATAAATCAATGCGCTTAAATAAGGGCAACTTCTGATTGAAATTACCCGGATATCTGAAAACAGTCTGATCAATTAAGTTTGATTGTCCAGGATCAATCGTGGGCTCTCTTAAGCCACCATGAATAAGTCCTCGAAGTGAAAAATTCCAGATGCGGTTCTTGTCTTTTTTGACCTTAAATACTTCCTTCGACAAAGCAACATTTGTTGTAAACCGATTATCATATCTTCCTGAAGTAAGGGCACTATCGGGAGTAGCTCTACCGCTTTTGAAATACGTCTGGTTGACTTCCATCTTCCATCCTTTCCGGTCAAAATATTTCCATTGACCCTCAGCGCCATAATGCTGTGATCGTGCTGCAAAACTTAGTTCTAACGGAAGTTCTGCCAGTCCCAAATATGGAAAATCAGAAATATAGTTGCCAGGATCCGAATACAGGTAAACAAGAATATTGTGCATTACCTGGTAGTAAAGGGTAAAGCCAAGATTGTGTTTCTTTCCGGTAAGCTCCCAGCCTGTTTCGAAATTATCAAGTATGCCATTTCGCCTTTTATTAATGAATATCTCTCCCTGCATAATATCCGTTGCCCCGCGCCTGTAGCCCGCAAAGAGCATATTGTTTTCATCAGAATAGAATCGCATTGTAAACCGCACTCCTGGAGTAATGGAATTATTCTTTATTAAAGAACTGAATACATCAATACCCGCCTCCATTCTCAGATTGCTTGCAATCGAAAATGTACTTAAAACATAGGGCCTGAGGGAAGTAACTTCACCGAAGGGGTGACTGAAAAATTTTTCAGTTTTATAATCACGAACTAATACCTGAAGACCGGATGTCATTCCAAATCTGTCGGAAATTTGCCACGTGAAATCTGCGAAGGACGATACTAAACTTAACTGCGCATCTTCATTCGTATTCGGTACCGATGTTGGGTAATGTCCGAGTATAGAATAAGATGTCATGTTCGTGGAGTAAGACGCTCCTCCGCGAAAAAAAAGCGATGAACTTATCGTGGCATCATATCGTAATCCTCCTCCCAGTATAGTATTACCGAAATCGATATCAAAAAAATCTTTGTGTTGTTCAAGCAAAGCCCCATATTCCACATGTTCAAATTCGTTCGTGCTTCTTCCTGCCCACCCGAATATTTTTAGTTTGTATTTCTCCCCTGTTGATAAGTAAGAGATCACACCATCATAAAATCCAATTTTTTCGCCACCAAAATCTACACCCATATTCGCAAGAAGGCCTGTGAAACTATACCGTAAATTGAAATCAAGAACGCTTCCTTTTCCAAATGCAGTGCCACCTCCCAATTCAAATCCTATCAGGCCGGCTTTTGCTCTCCATTCGGGTTTCGCGGTTTCAACCAATGAAAGATTAATCGCAGCACCGCCTGTTCGATGTATAGCCATGGGACTAATTCCTGTATACACATCAGTGGATCCTAAAATCTGTGCGGAAAACATATTTACGCCACCACCAAATTGACCTGGTCGATCATAAAGCAATCCTGCATTGCTGGTATGATTGGGATTGGCTATTTGCAAACCTTCCAGATACCAGGTATTAAAAACGGGAGAATAACCCCTCGCAGAGAAGTGATTTGCCTGATCATTCAAAGGAACAATTCCGGGTTTGCTGTGGGCAACACGCAGTGGATCATCAAAATTTCCGGGAATCGTATTCAGGTCTTCTTTCGTAATCCGTTGGGTACCCGGATCTGAAACACCTTGAGCGGCAAAAACAGTCACACCTTCAAACTCAAAAGCAAGTCGATCAAGATTGAACTCAAGCGAATGAGTAGTGTAACCATCCAGCGAAACATTATCGAGTAAAAGGGACTCAAATCCTTCAGCAGATAGTACTAATTGAACCTGACCGGTAGTAAGAGTTACAAAAGAAAATCTTCCGGCGTCGTCTGTTTTGACGGAAGCTAATACCGAATCTTTTTTCAGGAAATCAATCTGCACTCCAGACAAAGGCTGATGCGATGCCTGATCGCGAACGAGGCCCTGTACTCCCTGACTGTAGCTTTTATTGATGCCAATAAAAAACAGGAATACTAAAC
>JAYUXX010000331.1:0-3795 GCA_043752765.1 Saprospiraceae bacterium
CTGGCAAGCCATTAACATATCATCAGCAGAAATGACACGCGTAATTTTAATCTGATCATCTTCCGGAAGCACACTATCCGGACCTAGGATGAGATGAACATCTGATCCCCTGCGCGAAAATTCTTCAGCAATAGCAACACCCATTTTACCGGTGCTATGATTACCCACATAGCGCACAGGATCGATTGCTTCATAGGTGGGTCCCGCGTTGATTAGAACCGTGAGTCGTGCAAGATCCTGTGAATAATGAAAATGATCATGGAGGTAGCTAACTATACCTTCAGGTTCAGCCATTCTACCGGGACCTGAAAGTCCGCTGGCTAGTTCGCCGACACCTACATCGATGATAAAATTTCCATAGGATTGAAGGCGACTGATATTTTCTGTTGTGGAGGGATGTTGCCACATATCCAGATCCATCGCGGGTGCAAAAAACACTGGACATTTCGCGGACAGGTAGGTTGCGGTTAGCATATCTGATGCCATGCCATGCGCACATTTAGCGATCGTGTGTGCAGTGGCTGGAGCTATTACAAATGCATCAGCCCACAAGCCCCATTCGACGTGATTCGTCCACGTATTTCCATCGTGAACATCCGTAGCTACGGGGAATTTGCTCAGTGTAGATAACGTCAATGAAGAGATAAAATCCTGTGCAGATTCTGTCATGATCACGCGCACAGAACAACCTTCTTTCGTCAGTAAGCGAACAAGAAATGCAGCCTTATATGCGGCTATGCTTCCGGATACACCGAGGATAATTTTTTTACCTGATAATGAAGACATACGACCGCACTACAATGATAGAAATGTTTACTCCTTGTCTTCAGGAAATTCCTCTTCTCTTACCACGGGCTCAGGATAGCGCCATTCAAGTTCCTGGTTGATAAATTCTTCCGTTGCAAGCAGGGTAGGGTTCGCCATTTTTTCATACGAGCGTGATATTTCAATCTGCTCCTTGTTTTCATGAATCTCTTCAATCGTTTCCGTCACTACCACAAATTCTTCGAGCTTATCATGCAATTCCTTTTTCAGGTCTGATGATAATTGTCTTGCTCTTCTCGTGATCACTGCGATCGACTCGTAGATATTACTCGTACGTGAAGCTAATTCGCGAATATCTCTTGCTTTGACATTCGGATCTACATTCGCAGAAAGATTTTTTATGCTACTCATTTTGACAGATTTTTAAGATTAGATTCTATTTGCTTGTTGATTTCTCTGGCTTCATTGTTATTCTTGCCTTTTGTATAGCGGTTCATGTATTCTTTGTAACGAACCCGGGCTTCTTCGTATCGCTCCGCACGTTTGTCATACACGCTATTGACAGCGTATTCATAAGCGGCTTTCAATGTCATGAAACGCACTTCTTCTGCACGGGCCGATTCGGGAAATTCAGACAACATGTTTTCAAACGATGTGATAGCTGCCTGGTATTGACTCAATTCATAATAAAGCAATCCTTGTGCATATGCTTTCTCTTCAAGCTTTGCTCTGAGTTCATCGATTAATTTATTGCATTCACTTACGCGTTCGCTATCCGGATATTTATTGGCAAAGTCCTGGAATGCATCAATTGCTTTGACAGAAGGATCCTGATCGAGACGGTATGTTGGTGATTGTTTGTAAAACGAATATGCCGTCATGAAATCGGCTTCTTCTGTGTATGTACTAAAGCCAAACGTAGAAGCAAAATTGGTGAAGTAGGTGGAGGCTAATAGGTAATTTCCCAGGTGATAATGGGTGTAGGCATATTTAAAAAAAAGTTCTTCTCCCTGGCGTGATCCGCGGTATTGATTCAGGACTAATTCCATGAGTGTCTGAGCTCTCAGATAATCGCCTTTGTCGTAGTACTTGATCGATTCCTTCAGGATCCGTTCGGGGTCATTGCTGATCCGGGCCTGTTCGAATTCGCTCTTGCAAGAGGCTAATGTGCTGATAATCAATAAAGTGTATAGGAAAAAACGCATTGACGCTACTTGAAATGGTTTGCAAAGATAATACATATCCCTGTTTCTAAAAGCATTCATTTAACCTGTCAATCAGGGCGTTAGCTTCGTTTCAAAGCAGGGGGGAAACAATTGTTCCAGAACGTCAGCAATGGCTCTGTCATTGCTCAGGCGGGGGACCTTATTCTGGCCACCTAATTTGCCGACGGATTGCATGTATTGCCTGAATGATCCGGGAGGAAGAGTCCGGATCACAAGTGGCTGAAGAATTTTTCCAGTGATGAGATCTTCGTAGTAGAGATTTTGGCTTATCATATGATTGTCCAGATCATTTGCAAAAGCGATTATGTCATGCGGGGTTGCGCCAAATTCAATCCACCATTCGTGAAATGGTTTTTGTCCTTCCGACGGATTGACTTGTGGTGCAACAGTAAACTCATTTACTGTGCATGTATGCTTCATCATCGTGAGGCGCAATGCTTCTTCTACTTCTTTTGCGATCACATGTTCTCCGAATGCGGAGATAAAATGTTTAACTCTTCCTGTTACTTTCAGACGCGGTGGATTTATGGAAATAAATTCAACTGTATCGCCGATATTATATCCCCACAAACCTGCATTTGTACTCATGATCAACACATAGTCAATTCCTGTTTGTACTTCTTCTATTGTGAGACGAATTGGATCTGCAGAATTGATTTCAGTGAGTGGAACAAATTCATAAAAAATTCCTGAATTGCATTGTAACAACAAGCCGCGGGAAACATCTTCGAGATCCTGATAGGCGATAAAGCCTTCTGATGCGGGGTAGGTTTCAAGGCTGAAAATTTTCTCACCTGTGAGTAATTCTAATTGATTTCGATATGGTTCGAAATTGACACCTCCGTAAACGAAGAGTTGAAAATTTGGAAAGATCTCTTTAATCGTTTCTTTTCCGGAAAGTGAAAGAAGGCGTTCATAATACATTTGGACCCAGGGTGGAATCCCACTGATCAAGCGCATGTCATGCTTGAGCGTTTCGTGCGCAATGCGATCTACTTTTGTTTCCCAATCTTCGATGCAATTGGTTTCGAAAGATGGAAGTTGGTTGCCGTGTAGCCATGAGGGAATCCAGTGATTTACGATTCCGGAGAGGCGACCTGTAGGGATGCCTCCTTTTTCTTCCAGGGTGGGGGACCCTGATAGAAAAATCATCTTGCCTTCAAAAAGAGATTTTAGTTTGCGCCTTGCGGTCATGTTGAACAGTGCATCCCGGGCGTTTCGCACGTGATTTGGGATGCTGTCTTTTGTGATCGGGATATATTTTACGCCGCTTGTAGTGCCTGAAGTTTTTGCGAAGTAAAGAGGGCGTCCGGGCCAAAGGATATCGTGACCACCATCAATAATTTTATCGATGTAGGGTCTGAAAACTTCGTAATCGCCGATAGGAACTTCGCGGATGAAATCTTTGTGGGTGCGGATGGATGCGAAGTTGTGTTCTTTGCCGAATTGTGTGGTGCTACCGTAGTGGATGAGGGTATTAAAAGTATCTTTTTGGTAATGAGCAGCCCGGTGGGCAACGGCTTCGATTCGTCGTCGGGTGTGGCTTGCTACACCATTTATGATTCTGCTTTTGATGGACATAGAGTGGTGCTAAGATATGGTTATCAATGCACCCTTAAATCTTACAGGCACCCCTAAATCCCCTGAAGGGGACCCTTTTTCCTGCTACCTCTTTCTGCGCCCCTGTAGGGTAGGCTTCTGTTTCACCCCTAAATCCCCTGAAGGGGACCCTTTTTCTGTATTGAAAATTATTCAATCCAAAGGATGAGATCTTTTTTTATCGCTTAGTTCTGCGCCCCTGTAG
>JAYUXX010000332.1:0-3793 GCA_043752765.1 Saprospiraceae bacterium
ACTGTTCACATTCCATCCATAATGGCGGTAAGGAATTTTTTTCTGAGGATATTCCATGTCTTCAGAAGGCATCATAAACACCTCTCCTTTTTTATGGAGTGTCACACCTTCAGGAACAACCACATCAATATCATAGCCTGCGATATAGTAAAGATGATTCCAAAGTTTATCAGCTATTTCCGCTGCACTTTTGCTGTTAGGAATCATCTGATTCATTAATTCAATCAGCGTCTCCACATACGATTGACGTTCTGTAGGATCTACAATCTCTTTAGCATGTTGGGCTAACTTTTGAATATTACGACCATATTCGGGTAAAAGAAGTCGTTCTCTCGAAGAATTATATTCTAGGGTAGCGCCTTCATTCTCTGATGTTCTCATCAACTTACTATTTACAATTTTATTAAATTCATTTCTTGAAATAATGCTGGATTTATTCCAATCACTTCTCACTTCTAATTTCTAGCTTCTCACTACTCAACAGTCACCGACTTCGCCAGATTTCTTGGTTGATCTACATTACATCCCCTCAACCGTGCAATATGATAAGACAATAATTGTGTAGGGATCACCGAAAGCAAAGGTGAAAAAGGTTCTGCAGTTTCAGGTATTTCGATTACATGATCAGCAAATTTCCGGATTTCTTTAGCGCCATTAGACACAATTGCTATCACGGTTCCTTTCCTCGCTTTGACCTCCATAATATTACTCAGGATCTTATCATATGCACTTTGATTTGTAGCCAGGACCACCACGGGCATGTTTTCATCAATAAGCGCAATCGGTCCGTGTTTCATTTCAGCTGCCGGATAACCCTCAGCATGTATATATGAGATCTCTTTTAGTTTTAAAGCTCCTTCCAACGCAACAGGGAAATTATATCCTCTTCCGAGATAGAGTGAATTGTTATACTCCGTCATTTCCGAAGCTATATACTTGATCTGATCTTCTACTTTAAGTGTCTCTGCTATCTTTTCAGGTATAAGCGAAAGTTCGGTGATCAATTCTCTATAACGTCCGTAAGGAAGTGTGCCTTTTCGATGACCCAACCATAAGGCAGCCATACTTAATAATGTCACCTGCCCTGTGAATGCTTTCGTAGAAGCTACGCCAATCTCCGGGCCGGAGTGAATGTATGATCCTGCATCCGTCAAACGCGCAATCGATGATCCTACTGCATTCACCACACCATAGATCATCGCACCTTTACTCTTCACATGTTCTAAGGCAGCCAATGTATCTGCTGTTTCACCAGATTGAGAGATGGCCATTACGATATCTCCCTCACGAATCACAGGATTTCTATATCTGAGCTCAGATGCATATTCAACTTCAACAGGTATCCGGGCAAGATCCTCAAACAGGTACTCAGCGATGAGACCCGCATGCCACGAGGTACCACAGCCTGCAATGATTATACGTTGCGCATTTTCAAACTGCGCAGCATATTCCTGCATTCCACCCAGTTTCACCCATCCTTCATGATCATTAAGACGGCCACGCATACAGTCTGACACAGTGGTAGGCTGCTGATGGATTTCTTTAAGCATAAAATGCTCATAACCACCCTTTTCCAACTCCTCTATCTTAAGCGATATCTCTTCAATCCTTGGTTTTTGAATTCTGTTTTTACCGTCTTTTATGGTTACGCCATTATGTCTGTCAAGGATCGCAATTTCATCGTCCTTGAGGTAGACGACTTTGTTAGTGTATCGTACGATTGGGGTGGCATCAGACCCAATGAAATATTCATTTTCTCCCAATCCCACTACCAGGGGACTTTGTTTCCGGGCAGCCACAAGGATATCCGGCTTTCGTTTATCAGCCACAACAATCGCATAAGCTCCTACCACTTTACTTAGTGCCATACTGACTGCGTCCGCCAGATCGAGTTTCTCCCTGATTTGGTAAGCCTCTATAAGATTTAAAAAAACCTCAGTGTCCGTTTCACTCTCAAATGTGAACCCATTTTTGGATAACGCCTCCTTCAAAACTGAGTAATTCTCTATGATTCCATTATGGATCATCACAAGATTTCCACTATTTGAGACGTGAGGGTGAGCGTTTATATCATTGGGCTCTCCGTGGGTCGCCCAACGGGTATGACCCATTCCGGAAGTAGCATCAAGAATCTGATCTCCAATAAAATCTTCCAGATCTGATACCTTCCCTTTCTTTTTAAACAATGTCATGTCACCATTGAGCAAGGAAACCCCGGCACTATCATAGCCACGGTATTCTAACTGTTTCAGGCCTTGTATCAGCACCGGGTAAGCAGGGCGATAGCCTATGTATCCAACGATTCCACACATATGTCAATGCGTTATCTATTACTCTATGTTTTCGATGCCCGGCTATTCGTGAATGATTCTCAGGAGAGGTGGCACCTTGAAGGCACTTTGATCAATTGAATAAGGCTTGCAGCTAAAGATTGTTTATAAAGCCGTGTAATATATTCTCAACCGGGGAGCAAACTCCGGGTGACCGGGTCCAAACATCACCGATCTGTTGGGCACATTTGCCTTTTCAAATGGATTGAAATATATACTATTTTCTTTTTTCCCCGAATAGATATCCTTTATCTGTGCAGTTACTTTCATATTATATCGGTAGACAGCCGGTGTCCCACTCCCAACTCTCTCCAAAACCCCACCATATAATGTCTCATACGCTACTGAAGTAAAGTTACTATTTGACCTGACCAATGCGACATTCACATCAATGGAATTAATAAATGATGAATCAGTCTTTTCCTGCGTCACCAGATATTGAATGGGAGGATAAAATCCGGGTACATCCCCATCCGGAAACGTGCAAAATACCTCGAGCTCAGCCTGGTTAATGATTGCATTTCCCAGCAGATCGAGATTGCCAACAGTCATTTTTGTCGTCAGACCTGAAAGACCCTGGACGTACCAAAAGTCATTTTCGGGCTCAGGTGAAAGCGAAGCCTCTGCAATAGAACCGGTGTAATCATGATCCATATAGACAGTCTTCACACTTGCTGTCGTAAAAATGAACCTGAATTCTTTCTTTTTCGGATCACCGGCTTTTTCAAAATAAAATGAAAGGTTACTTACAGTGTTCAGTAGGTTGAATCCGAGCATCGTGTTATTGGCACCCGTCATTCTAATATGGAGTCCATTAAAGTAATTCAGAAAACTATCCTGGTTTGTAAATACAGAAGTATCCTGGTTAAGCAATTCACCAAGTTTAATGCGTGAGAGAGGAATTCGAATACTCGGCGCAAGTTGGGTCGTATCATTTGGCGTTATCAACGTGACACTGTCAAAAGGCTTTGGTACAAATGTCAGAGACCCCAGAAGATCCTTATTGAACATAAACCTTCTATTAGAATAAATCTCCTCACTGAACTCCGGATTTTCAGTCATTCGAAACACTTCAATTGTCACAGGTTCTGATAACGTGCCATAATTTCCCAGGGTATCGTAACGCAATTGGAGAACGACCGAATCAAGCGAAGCCAGTCTTAAATCAGTTGCAACTGTTGGTAAGATGGGTTGTGCAAAAATCTCCGCTGTATATCTGCCTAATATAGGATCAACAACATTCCCGCACAAATACGTGATGAGCTGAAGGCTTACGTTATCGCTATGGACTATTACGCTATCTGTTTTTTCAGTGAAGAAAGACAAGTCAAAGGAGTCTTCAAACTTCAGGGATGCTTTTTCATTCTCCAGGAAATCAGAGCCAATCAGTACAGGCTTGGTGCAGGATGCTGCAATCAATACAGAAAGGGTCAGAATAATGAATAGTCTGCTATACAATACCA
>JAYUXX010000333.1:0-3793 GCA_043752765.1 Saprospiraceae bacterium
TTTGGTTCCTCCAAAGTCTTTAATGATTTGAAGAAAACCGCTATATCCTCCGCCCGGATTCTCAAGTGCCACTTGAAACGAATCCTGTTCGAACTGAACCTGAGCCATCCACATTTGCGCCATGGCTTTTTCTTCCTTGGGTTGTTGGATCATGTTGCTGTAGACAAACCAACCCACAACCAATAATACAAGACCGGCAATAACACCTAAAATGATTTTCTGATTTTCTGCGTAAAAGCTTCTGGCCTGCGTTCTGGCATCAGCCAGGTTGATCAGGGTCTCTTCATTTTTCTTAACCTGCTTTCTCTTAATAGCCATTGATATATAAATTTTCCTAAAAAAGTGGTGCAAAGGTAATCAATCCAGCATATTGGGTCGTATGATAAATAAACATAATTAATGTCCGATGTAATTCAATTTGGGGATTCAAATCAGATTACAAGAAATATTCAAAATATACGTATGAATTATAATGGTATTATATATGTTAACCTTTTTTTTTCAGCGGTTTAAGTAGAAAATTTACTTATTTTGGACTAAGTAAATAAAGGTAAAACCCCGAAAACCTAAGGTTTTAACGAATCAAGAGTGGTGGTGATTAAGGGATCCTGTCTAGTCCTTTATGAAAGGATAGTCTTCCTGGAGGTAGTTATCAGTATACAACTCTGACGCAGGAGGAAATTCAGACTGTTCTGCAAATGCTTCAGCCTCATCAATCTCCTTAAGTATCACTTTATCAATTGCTTCTAATTCACTTAATTCAATGAGTTTATGCAAAAGCAAATAATCTTTCAATTGATCAATTGGATCCTTTCCTTTATATGAATCTAGTTCTTCGTGAGTCCGATATTTCGCCGGATCAGAAACCGAATGTCCCCGGTAGCGATACGTCTTTATTTCTAACAAATACGGCCCTTTGCCTGACCGAACATGAGCCGCTGCCTCAGATATTGCGTAATGTGTCTTTAATACATCCATGCCATCTACGGAGGAACTAGGCATTTCATAAGAAAGTCCAAGTTTATATAGATCTGTTACATTGCTGGTTCTGTCAACTGACGTCCCCATAGCATAATAGTTATTTTCGCAGATATAGAGAACAGGAAGTTTCCATGTCATCGCCATATTAAAAGCTTCATGTAGAGCACCCTGTCGCGCTGCACCATCTCCAAACATAGTAAGGCAAATATTTTCACTGCTTCGGTATTTTTCAGCAAAAGCAATCCCCGTACCAATAGGAATTTGTGCACCAACAATCCCATTTCCCCCATAGTAATTATGTTCCTTTGAGAAAAAGTGCATTGATCCTCCTTTACCCTTATTCACGCCTGTTTCTTTCCCGAAAAGCTCAGCCATACAAAGTTTACTTTCAACCCCACGACACAATGCAATTCCATGTTGGCGGTAGGCTGTAACAATTAAATCTGTTGGTCTTACCGCAGTTGTGATGGCAGCAGCAATTGCTTCCTGGCCAATATACACATGCAGAAACCCCCTGATTTTATTTACAGAATACATCTTTAGCGCGCGCTCTTCAAAACGCCTAATCCGCAACATCGTTTCATACCACGACCGATAGGTGCTAACATCTACACCATTCGAACTGGAAGATTTCTTTGTACTTGTCTTTTTTTCTTTTACCTGATTCATTAAAACTATATTAGCCCTGCGGCAAAGATAAGGTTCTCCGCTTAATGTCCGGCCATGAAGCCCCTGTTCATCGAAGAGATCAGAATTACGAATTTTAAAAATTATTCCAATACGAGTTTTTGCTTAGGTCCTAAGTTTAATCTCGCTTTTGGGTTAAATGGCACAGGTAAAACCAATCTTTTGGATGCCATTTATTATGTGTGCGTTGGTAAAAGTTACTTTTCTCCTTTTGACCAAAAAGTGGTTAGATACGGAGAATCCTTCTTTCGGATTGAAAGTGATGTAGTCAAAGAAGATCTAAAGCACAAGGTTATAATCAAAGTCAAACCAGGCTTGTCAAAAGAGCTTTCTCTTGATGACTCGTCATTGGACCGCATCAGCGACCACCTCGGATTTTTACCTGTTGTGATTTCAGCTCCCAAAGACATTGACCTTGTTTTTGGCCCCGGCCAATCGCGCAGACGATATGTGGACCATCTTTTATGTCAGAAGGATGCAGGCTATTTAAGATCGTTGGTAACCTACAATCATTTGTTACAAATGAGGAATGCGGCTTTAAAACAGGATTTTAAAGACTTGAAAAGGATCATAGAAACATTTGATGACCAAATGAATCCGCATGCTTCCTATATCTATGAAAAAAGAAATTGGCTTAGAAATGAAATCCTGCCCTTGCTGCAATCCAACTATAAAATACTATCCGATGATCGCGAAGTTGTAGACATTCAATATGAATCAAAATTAAAGGAGTATCCTTATTTAGTTCTTGCGGATATGAATTGGGACGCTGATAGAAATACAAGGCGAAGTAATGCCGGAATCCATAAGGATGACTTTTACCTTAGCATAAAAGATATGTCTGCCCGGGAATACGCTTCTCAAGGTCAGATCAAGTCACTTATTTTCGCCCTTCATCTTAGTAAGTTCAGAGTGTTAAGTAATCATTGCGGTTACCAGCCCATATTAATCTTTGATGATATTTTTGATAAGCTTGATGAACACCGACTTACCCGCCTTATGGAAATGCTCATGCAGTCCGAATTTGGTCAAATCATGTTGTCAGATACAAATCGAAAAAGGGTAGGAGATTTTGTCCCCGCCTCATTATTAAATGAACTTCAAATGTCCTCCTGAAGCCACAAATCCCTTTTATCACTAATGTGGGTTAATTTTGTCAATGGCCTTACGCGGAAATAATGACAGACCCCTGAAAGATTGGCTTAAAGTCTTTGCACAAGCCCCAGAGATCAGGTCCCGCCTGTATCAAACCAGGATCGAAAAAATGTGGATTGAAGTGATGGGACCGGTGATTAAAAGCTATACACGCAGGATAAAACTCGATGGCCGGATCCTGATGATCTATGTCGACTCGTCACCACTCAAAGCTGAATTGTCTACGATGAAAGAAACCATTCTGAAATCAGTCAATGAAAGACTGGGAGAAGATTTTGTCCGTGAAGTCAGGATCCTCTGATTTTTTATGTTAGAAACGCTATCTCTCGGACAATGTACATTTTGGAATGCCTTTAAGACAAGTTAGAATCTAGCAAACGAAAATTCGTATTCATCAATTATGTCTTCTCACGAACAGGGTTTCGAAATTCTGTCGGCATCATAGTGGCCTTTCTTCTTCCTTTTGTCTTTGCTGCTAGTTTCATTGCTTGCGGAACATCTATTGCACCACTTAACCCCAATTCTGTAGAGGCAACCTCATCAAATGTTCCGGGTTGAATCACCTTCGCTGACAGATTCCTAGCGCTTTTCATGATCACATCTTTTACTTGCGCAGCTGTCAATTTAGGATAGCGCGATCTGATCAATGCAGCTACGCCGGCTACGACAGGTGATGCCATACTCGTTCCACTGGCATAATCGTAGGTACTGTCAGGCGTAGTCGAATATATATACACGCCGGGTGCAAATACATCCACTTCCTTTTTACCATAATTAGAAAATTCAGCGACAGCAGCTGAGCCACCTTCAGGAGCCAGTGCACCCACAGAAATTAAATTCTTGGGACCCTTTTTAGAATTCAAATACGTGTCATTCGGAAATTTAAGATTTGCATCAACATTCGTGCTCTCATTGCCTGCCCCTAAAACTAAAAGAACATCCTTTTTGGCAGCATACTTCATAGCATCAT
>JAYUXX010000334.1:0-3793 GCA_043752765.1 Saprospiraceae bacterium
GTACACAGGTACACCTGGTACACCGGACAAATAAAGGCTGGTATCTTTTTCTGTACGACAGTCGTGAATAAAAACACCTTCAGCTGTAAGGCAGATCACTTTATCATCGATATATTCAATTTGCGTGATCCGGTTGTCAGGTGGAATTTCACCGGATCCATTTTGCAAATAAGACTTCACGGAGCTGCCGTTGTAGCGAAACAATCCTTTCGGTGTTCCAATCCACAGATATCCGCGGGCATCCTGTACAATGCCCGATATGGGAGAGGTGGGCATCCCGTGGATCATTGAGAGTCGCTCGTAATCAAGTTTATGAAACTGTGCAATGGAAGTCGATGGCAAGAGAAGAAATGCCGAAGAACTCATCAATAGAAAGAATATCCGGACTATGGAGAGGAAGGACGTCAAGTTAAGTTTAAAGAATGAAACAAACCTTCCATGAAAAATATAATACGTCTTCACTGAATTGCAATATTAAGATATCGGTCCAGCTCGGCAAGGAATTCATCTTTACGTGTTCTTGAAATGGGGAGGAAGATTTCCTGGATCTTTACCTGACCTCCGTCACTTTTTGAATAAAGTTGCACGTGCTCCAGGTTGATCAGGTAAGAATTATGTACCCGGAAAAAACCACACGGATTAAGAATGGGTTCAAAGTCTTTTAGGGTGCGGGAGGCAATCACCCGCTTCCCGCCAGCCAAATGAAAGATCGTGTAACTGTTGTCTGCTTCGCAATAAAGAATTTCTTTTAGAGGCTGGATCAGCATGCCGTCGCTGTTGATAATGGAAATTTTGCGGTTAGCATGTTGCACATTTTGAAATCGCGCAGTGTGTGTTTTCTTTCGCTCTTCCAGCACGCGGGTCATCGTGCCCATCAGATCTTCAGCTGCGATGGGTTTCATGATATAGTCTATGGCGCCATACCGCATAGCTTTAATGGCGTAATTGTCGTAGGCAGTGGTAAAGATGACTTTAAATGTGAAAGGCATTAATCGGTCAAGAACTTCAAATCCATTCAGACCCGGCATATTAATGTCCAGAAAGACTACATCAGGCGTTTGTGCCTGGATAAAGGATATTGCCTGGATCGGATCGGTAAAGGTTCCTGTGACTTGAATGTCCGGATAATGCGATACGATCAGGGATTCTACAACATCAACACAAAACTGTTCATCATCGATGATTACTGTTTTGATCATGTTGGTGTGATTAGAATCATGTCTGATTACCTGTCGTATTATTCCGGAAACAAAACCAATTTTTGCAATTAGCATGTGAAAGATACTTTTCCCTTATGAACTTTCACTGAATCAATTTTGTAAAAGCGTTTTTATCTGTTGTATTTCTGATTTCAAAGAATCCAGCTCGTGATTATATTGTTGTAGTGTGCTTGACTGTTGGGTGAGCTGGATCCTGAGTTTTTCGTTTTCAAAGCTAAGCTCCTGTACTGCTTTGACGAGAGGGACCGTGAATGTTGAATATCTAAGCGCATAGATTTGGTTCCCTGTTGCATCTCTATCTATCCCGCTAAAGTCATACTCAATGGACTGTGCTGCAGCTTCCACATCCTGTGCAATAAAACCTGAGTGATGCATAGATGCGGCAGATTTTTCATTTTCGCGATCACGCAGACTATCCGGAATATGCAATAACAAGGCCATCTGATCCAAATCCATCTGATAGGAAACAGGGCGTAGTAATTTTATAAATGCAAGACCTGGAATATCCTGCTTGATCTTGACCTTCATCCGACCATCTGAATAATTGCTCCAGGGCTGATTGCCACCATTAGAGGTGATGGCCGTATTACCTAATCGAACCTGATTACCACTGCTTATCGGAGCTCCTTGGCCAATTGCAGTCGAATTCCAAACATCTGCTGGAGTTACAAAAGCATTATAGCCTACTGCTGTATTGCCATATTCATTAGTGTTATTTGATAAAGCATTACGTCCGATGGCTACATTGTTATACCCGATGGTGTTATTCGGCATGGCACCATATCCTATGGCGACGTTGTAATCACCTATCGTATTGTTTTGCAGGGCTATATGTCCAACTGCAACATTTCCTTCTCCACTCGTATTCTTTTCGAGAGCATAATTTCCGTGGGCTACATTAAGTGAACCAGTGGTATTTAAGTCCATAACATAGTTCCCAATTGCCACATTGTCAGATCCTGTAGTATTCAATTCCAAAGCGTCAGTCCCAATGGCTATATTATCTTCTCCCGTTGTATTATTGTACATGCTGAAATTTCCTACCCCTATGTTTCTTGATCCCAAATCATTTCCGTACAGAACACGATATCCCACTGCAATATTATAATTGCCTTCACCTTGATTTATCGCGCCGACTCCAATAGCCGTGTTATAATCGCCTCCCACATTGTTATTAAGTGCTGATCCTCCAATAGCCACATTATTAATTCCGCTGATATTCAATTTGAGTGCAGAAGTACCCACCGCTATATTTCCAGTACCTGTAGTGTTTTTCGATAAGGCTGTTACTCCAACAGCCGTATTGTTACTTCCCGTTGTGTTCGCTCTCAGACTACTATACCCAATGGCCGTATTCCACCCACCATTCGTATTAAAGAGGAGTGCATTGGCACCAACTGCTGTATTTTTTGTAGCATCTTCTACGTCTATTACGTTGATACCATTATGATAAAGTGCGGAGTCTCCAATCGCAACATTTTCTCCTTTAATCGTATTGGAATACAATGCGGCATATCCAATCGCAACATTTGCACTACCTGTCGTATTGGATTGCATTGCTTTTGAACCCATTGAAGTATTAAAGCCTCCTGTCAGGTTGTCACGTGATGCCGCATTGCCGAGGGCTGTATTGTTTCCTCCAGTTGAATTGTTCGTAAGTGAGCGGGATCCGATACCTGTATTAAACTCCCCGGTTGTATTATCTCGTAATGATTGCCAACCGAATCCTGAATTTTCTTTGCCTGCGGTGTTTGCAAAAAGTGATTTTGTTCCAACGGCGGTATTCCGAATGGACAGATTAATATCTGATAGTAGATAGCCATTATAGAACAATGCAGAATCCCCGATAGCAATTTGGTTTCCTGAAATGGAGTTGTGGTGAAGTGCTGCCTGGCCGATTGCGATGTTTGCGTTACCGATTGTATTTTGAGAAAGAGCTTTTGTGCCTATAGTTATATTTCTCGTGCCACTAATATTATTTCGTTGCGCTTCATGTCCGATTGCAATATTTCCAAGTCCGGAAGTATTGAACCTGAGACTACTGGCGCCGATGGCAATATTATTAATGGAAAGTAAAGGATCGACGATTCCAAAACCATTTCTATATAATGCGGAATCCCCAATCGCGATAAGTTTGTTATGGAGTACATTTGAATACAGTGCCGTATGGCCAATGGCTATATTTTTTTTCTGTGCTGTGCGATTGTCCCAGGTGCCTGCATTTTTTCCAATAAAAATATTCTGGCTTATGTGTGCAGGTTCAAGCCGCAGACTATCCATGATCCATGAGGATATATTTCCGGAGTTGAATCGAATGAGATCATCATCCGGATTTAATTCGATTTCGATGCCGGTATCACCATCTGCATCAAAGAGACGAGTGGAGTAGGGGATGTTTCGCCATTGTTCGATCTCACCATCAAATACGGATAGCATCTGATCAGAATTATTAAAAACCATCATGCCAAATGGTGGAGCGGGAATTGCATCGCGCAATACTTTAGACATTCGGGGGATGAGTATTCCTTTTGTTGTGGATTCCAGGTGCAGGATTGCTGACGTATCTGGTGTAA
>JAYUXX010000335.1:0-9148 GCA_043752765.1 Saprospiraceae bacterium
ATATAAATCGGTGAATGCGGGTGTTATGCATGCTTGTGGACACGACATACATACAAGTTCTCTACTAGGCGTCGGTGCAATACTTCAAAAGCATAAAAATCTTTTAAAGGGGGAGGTAAGACTCATATTTCAACCGGGAGAAGAAAAACTTCCGGGAGGAGCATCAATGATGATCAAGGAAGGATTATTTACTCCTATCCTACCCGCATGGATTATTGGACAACACGTATATCCATCCCTGCCTGCTGGCCATGTAGGTTTCAGGCCGGGATTATATATGGCATCCGCAGATGAGATTTATATCAGAATAAAAGGTAAAGGTGGACATGCTGCCACACCACATCTTTGTATAGATCCAATACTGACTGCATCGCGTGTGGTGGTAGCATTACAGGAAATTACAAGCCGAAATGTAGATCCTTTGTCTCCTTCTGTGTTAAGCATTGGTAAGATGTATTCTGACGGTGGGGCAACGAATATTATACCTGACACGGTTTTTTTGGAAGGTACCTTTCGGGCTATGAATGAATCATGGAGATTTGAAGCTCATAATTTGATTCGTGAAATCGTAACTCATACTTGTCAAGCTTCAGGTGCAGAAGCTGAAACGAGCATCGTAGTGGGTTATCCGAGTCTGAATAACAACCCTGAGACTACAACGATGTGCCGGCAAGCTGCAATTGAATACCTCGGAAAAGAAAAGGTCCATGATCTGCCGATGCGCATGAGCTCAGAAGATTTTGCCTTTTATACACTCGAAGTTCCTGGCTGCTTCTACAGATTGGGAACTGGCTGGCCTGATACCAGTAAAAACTTTCCGGTTCATTCCAACCGGTTTAATGCTAATGAAGATTCTTTAGAGACGGGTATGGGATTAATGGCCTATATCACATTTTCCAGCCTTACCTGATACAAGATAAAACTAGATCCATCCAAATTCCGGAGGATTTGGCTGGAAAGCAGCTTAACATATATTATTTTTCATAAACTATAAACTATTTGTAATCAATGTTCTATTTTTGAGATGGAATAACATTATCTATTTACTAAAGCTAAAACTATGGCCTTGTCAAAAGTTCTCATCGTTGATGATGAAAGAAGTATCCGACACACACTCCGGGACATTCTTGAATTTGAAAAATATGAAGTTGACGAAGCTGCAGATGGCATGGAATGCCTTGTAAAAGTCAAGCAGAACGCTTATGATGTTATTATTCTTGACATTAAAATGCCCCGAATGGATGGTATGGATGCTCTTGATAAAATTCAGGAACTCGCTCGCGAAACGCCGGTGGTGATGATTTCCGGTCATGCTTCTATTGATACAGCGGTCGAGGCAGTAAAAAAGGGGGCATTTGATTTTATTTCAAAACCACCTGACTTGAATCGTCTCCTGATCACCTTGCGAAATGCGATGGATAAATCAGAGCTTATTTCTGAAAGAAAAGTTTTGCAAAACAGAGTCTCCAGTACAAGAGCACAACCCATTGTAGGTCAGTCAAAGTGTATTGGACAGATCATGTCGACTATCGAGTTAGTAGCTCCCACTGATGCCAGAGTCCTTGTAACTGGCCAGAATGGAACAGGAAAAGAACTTGTTGCGCATTGGATCCATCAAAAAAGTAATCGCAGTGACCACCCGCTTATTGAAGTAAACTGTGCTGCTATCCCTTCAGAACTTATCGAAAGTGAGTTGTTCGGCCATGAAAAAGGAGCGTTCACATCCGCAATAAAGCAACGTACCGGAAAATTTGAACTTGCCAATGGAGGTACTATCTTTTTGGATGAAATCGGAGATATGAGTTTGTCTGCTCAGGCAAAAGTTCTCAGGGCATTGCAGGAGAATAAAATTGTACGGGTAGGTGGAGACAAACAAATCCGTGTTGATGTCAGAGTCATAGCAGCAACCAATAAAGACTTGCGTAAACTGATCGACGCAGGTCGCTTTCGTGAGGATCTTTATCACCGCCTTGCTGTCATTATTATTGATGTGCCTCCTTTAAAAGATCGCATTGAGGATATACCTGAATTGATCCAATATTTTTGCGCAGAAATCTGTAAAGATTATGGCATTCCGGATAAATCTTTTGATACAAAAGCAATTAAAAAACTTCAATCCCTCCCGTGGACAGGAAATATCCGGGAGTTAAAAAATGTTGTCGAACGACTTATCATTTTGGGTGCCAAGTCAATTTCCGCGCAGGATATCGACAGGTTTGTACTGCCCACATCGCAATCCATTGTTGAAATGAGAGAAGTACTTTCCAGATTCAGCGATTTACGTGATCTTCAACGTTATATTGAACAGGAATTTGTCAATTACCAATCATCAATTGACTGAATTTAGGGCTCTGCACAAATTTGAATTAGACCCTGCACAAAAAACAAAACTGAAAATCGATGTCTGAAGGTACTCCTCCCCCTGCGCGCCTTATGAAGCAGTGGACACAGATAAAGGGCGAGAATGCATGGACTATGTTCAAAGTTATTGCGGAGTTCGTCGATGGATTTGAATCGCTAAATCGAATAGGACCATGTATTTCAATATTTGGGAGTGCACGCACTAAGCCAGACAATCCGCATTATCAGACTGCTGTCAAAATAGCACAGAAACTTACGGATGCAGGTTTTGGAATTATCACAGGAGGAGGCCCGGGTATCATGGAAGCAGCGAATAAAGGTGCAAGCCTGCAGGGAGGTGTTTCTGTTGGATTGAATATTGACCTCCCCTTCGAACAATCGCATAATGTTTATATCGATGATGATAAAAATTTAAGCCATCGTTATTTCTTCGTTAGGAAAGTAATGTTCGTGAAATATGCACAGGCTTTTGTCGTATTGCCTGGTGGATTTGGAACCCTGGATGAAATGTTCGAAGTATTGACACTTATCCAAACAAAAAAAATCACACCGGTACCTGTTATTTTAGTAGGGAGTTCTTTTTGGTCAGGTCTTAAAGATTGGGTAATTAAGACAATGCTCGAACAGGAAAACAACATTAATCCGGAAGATTTGGATCTGATGCCAATCATTGATGATCCTGATGAAGTGGTCCATTACATCAATACCTTCTATGCAGACAGAGACCATCAGTTAATTCCAAACTATACTTTATAAGGACAATAGTGGTTAATGAAGTCAATTTAAAATAAAACCATTTTTGGTTTTGAGTAACCAATAAATTTAATTCAACATTGAGAATTAATTAAGTTTGAAACTTGCTTTTATATTTTCCCAATAGAGATTGACGATATCTTCTACGATTTCAAACTTTAAACGCTCGTTAAATGATGGAGATTTAGTCACTGGAATTTTAACCCGTAATACATCTTTTGCTTTGTCGTATTTAAAAGCTCCCCACTGATCCCAGTCCGAATTAAGAACAAGTGTCCAATCATCCTCACCGGGTATAGTAAACAAAGCATATTTTCCTGCCTGAAGTTTTTCACCCTGTATAGTAATATCCTTGCTTGATTCGAATATGGTTGCCTCATTCGCTCCAGTCCTCCAGATTTTACCATATGGAACCAACCCACCCCACAGCAATCTTCCTTTTACAGCTGGCGATGAATAAAAAATAGCAACTTCTGCGCTGTCAATTAAAGTACGAACCTGAGTAGGTGGACTTGGTCGTTTTAATTTATCAGCCTGTGCATGTGTATGTAAAGATGCACCCATTAAAAAACACAGGATCAATAAAGAAAGAGGGTAATACTTCATAATAAATCAATTTTGTCAAAATTAGGGTAATTCAATTTCCTTCGATACGTTTTCCTGGCATTTCACCAATTATTAACGAATTGCAGACAGCAGAAATTTAAGAAGAACAATATATGCTCATTTACATGTTAAGAATTCCTTTCCGTAATCCCAATAGTCTTCAAAAAAAAATAACACTCAAGGATACTATGAAAGAGAAGTGGCAATATAGAGGACCACTTCGGTCTAATTATAGAATCCAGCCTCAATTCCGACTCTGAAATAACCGGGATAATGCGGATAATAATCTGCCTGGTATAATACTCTGGACTTGAATAAACCTGTGATGTCTTCTAACCTTACAAATGCTTTTAGGAAATTGATGTGAACCCCAATACTTGCATCAATGCGAAAATATTCAGGGATATTGTTGTTATCCGTGAGATGATATCTGCCAATAACCGGAAAGTAACTGACCCCTCTAAACTGATTATGATACGTGATGTCCATACCTGGCATCAGAGTTACTTTTTTTTGAAAAATCTTTATTCTACCATAAAGGCCAGTAGTATACAATAATTCAGGTGCCGCCAATTCCTCTTTGACGTCAGGCTGCCACATAATAGTACCGTGAATGCCAATCCATTTAAAATCAAATTCTTTAGATATATAAAAGCGTTGCAGCGAAAATGACTGATCGATTTGGGCAGGCATTTTGTTGGAGTCAAAAAAAATATAATTATCAAATACAATCCATTTAATACCTGCTTTTAATTTTTGTTTATTCCAGATCCATCCTATACCAAATTCTGTTGTAAACGGATTTTTTAATTCAAAATCATAAACCAATTGCTGATTAATAAATAATCTGTCTTCAATCATAGAAGGCTTACGGGTCATGACAGACCAATAGCCTTCAAAGGATCCTATAATTCCTGAATTAAGAATTCCTTTGGCGTTAAAAGTAAAAGCACCGTTTGCTTGTCCTATTCCCAATGATGTTGAAGCCTGAAGCTCTACAGCTTTTATCCAGTGAAATTTTCCGGATACATCCAGATACAATTCATTTATGCTGCGCTTAATGGGTTCCTGTTCTAAATTAATTGATCTAAACCTGAGCGAAGCCTGAAGCATTGATTGAGCTGCTCGCCACGGCAATGCAATTCCTCCTGCTATTTGATATTCACTTTTATAAGTGAATTGTCGAATCCCTCTTTGGTCCACTAAAAATGCTGAGCCATAATAATCTGAAATAGACATTGCTTCCGGATCAACATATTTAAATAGGGTTGTAGCATAATGTCCCTGCATCCATAAATCAATTCCAAAATTGCTTGAATCAGAAGCAAGATGAAGTATTTGCCTGGTAGTAAATAAACGATTCTTATGGGTGGTCACTCCTGACAAAATGTTGACAGGAATGTTGGGGTTTGGAAATAATGAATTTCCTAATAGTTCCACCGAATCAATTCCACCATTTTCCTGTCCTACCGTACCATTAGAAATAAAATTATAAAAGGCATCATATTTTCCGGAGGGTGCATCATGCCATAATCCAATACCAAATGCGGTACTTTTATGCATTTGATGTGCAAATTGATATCCTGCAGTTTCCGCCGCGAATTGATTTATTCGATTATATGTCAGGCTAAGATTAAGTCCTCTTGCGAAGCTGCGTCCAAAATCAACTGAAACATATGTATCCTCCTGGCTGGCCTGTGAATATTTAATTTTAGCGACAGGTATATCCTGATTATAAAATCGAAAACTATCAATGTCTACATAATACGGATCATATTGATCCCATCCTGTGTAAAAACCATTTCGTAAATTAATCGCAGGAGCGAGGTTGCGTGTTGGAGAACCATAATTTCCAAGATGGCTAAGGTGAAATAAGAGAGGATTGTGTTTATTATCATTCCATTGAAAAGAATCACTGAAGGAATGTGACATATTTGGATCTGAAATTAAAACATACGTCATCGCTACGGGTGTGTCAAGAGGTAAAACTTCGGAGTCAGTGGAATCCCTTGTTTCGCTATTTCCGATTGGATTTTGATTCGGATCTTGATTAGAATTTGGAAGAGGGCGCTGGCCAAAAAGAGATGCAGATCCTGCAAAGCAGAAAATTAGCAATGTCATCCAAAATCGAAAACGTGTATTCATGCGATTGTTACGCAAGGTAAGGGAACAGTATTATCCTTTACTTAAAACGGCAGGATTAACTCCCATGGCACTAAATCCGCCATCATGAAAGAGGTTCTGCATGGTTACTGCTTTCGTATAATCAGAAAATAAAACAGCACAATAGCGTGCGCAATCATCTGCACTCGCATTCCCCAACGGGGCCATGCTACTCGCATAGGAGAAGAAATCATCAAAGCCCTTAACTCCGCTTCCTGCGGTTGTGCGCGTAGGCGATTGGGAAACAGTATTCACCCTTACTCCTTTTTTAATGCCGAAGTGATATCCGAAACTTCGGGCAAATGATTCCAGCAAAGCTTTAGCATCTGCCATTTCACTGTAATCCGGGAAAACACGTTGTGCTGCAATATAGGTCAGGGCCAGGATCGATCCTCCATCCGCCATTGCATCAAGTTGGAATAAAACCTGCATCATTTTATGAAATGAAATGGCGCTTATATCAAGCGTTTTCTGCATCCATTCATGATTGATGTCTGTGTATATTTTTCCTTTACGGACATTTAAGGACATTCCAATGGAATGAAGCACAAAGTCAATGGGTCCTCCTAAAACTTCCGTGGATTTTTCAAAGAGCACTTTCAATTCCTCTATAGAAGTGGCATCCGCTGATATGACTTCAGCATTCAGTTGAGCACCGAGTTTTTGAATCGTGCCAAAACGCATTGCAACAGGTGCATTTGTAAGAGTAATTTTGGCACCTTCTGCAACACATTGGGTAGCAACATGCCAGGCTATCGAATTTTCATCGAGTGCACCAAATATGACACCTCTTTTTCCAGCCAGCAACTGATGTTGAATCATCTTTATAAATTATTATTGAAAAAATCGATGTTTAATCTGATCGAAATAGAAGGATCAATTTTTACGAAGGACCTCGGCCATTTTTGAACCGATATGTGCGGGAGATTCCACAACGTGTACTCCACAAGCAGCAAGGATTTCCATTTTAGCCGCTGCTGTATCAGCTTTACCACCGATGATAGCACCTGCATGGCCCATCTTACGTCCTTTCGGAGCTGTAATGCCGGCAATAAACCCTACTACTGGCTTTGTTCCATGGTCTCGGATCCAATATGCCGCGTCTGATTCCATACTTCCCCCGATTTCGCCAATCATAATGATTCCCTCTGTTTGAGGATCAGCCATTAATAATTGGACTGCTTCAAGAGTCGTAGTTCCACAAATTGGATCTCCTCCAATCCCTATACAGGTCGATTGCCCTAGACCTGCTTTCGTAACCTGATCAACAGCCTCATAAGTAAGAGTTCCTGATCGTGATACAATACCAACGTTTCCAGGCTTGTGAATAAATCCAGGCATGATACCAACTTTGGCTTCTCCGGGTGTGATAATACCAGGACAATTAGGTCCGATCAACCTGCAGCCAGAGGAATTGATATAGGCCTTAACTTTCACCATTTCCTGGACGGGAATACCTTCAGTAATGCAGATAATGATTGCAATCCCTGCTTCAGCCGCCTCCAATATGGCATCTGCTGCAAATGCGGGTGGTACAAAAATGATAGAAACGTTTGCTTTTGTGGTTTTGACAGCCTCTTGTACTGTATTAAATACAGGACGGTCCAGGTGAAGCTGACCACCTTTCCCGGGAGTAACACCTCCAACAACATTAGTCCCGTACTCAATCATCTGGCTCGCATGAAACGTTCCTTCTGTACCTGTGTAGCCTTGTACTAAAACACGGCTGTCCTTACCAACTAATACACTCATATGGAATCCGAATAGGTTGATTCAATTATTGAAAAATGAAAACATCTTCATCTGGTCTATGCATCAGATATTTCTCTCTTGCAAATTTCTCTTTGTTGTTCATTAAATCTTTATGGGCTGTTTCGGTTTCAGCTAGTTGCTCCTGATAATCCTCTATCGAATTTTCCAATTGGCTGACAGCGCTTCTGAGATTCCATTGCGTAAAGAAATTATGCTTGTCAAAAAACAACATCCAGACAACAAACAAGCAAGCAGAAACGGAGTATTTATTGAGCCAGCCATTGTTAACTAAATGCCTGACCAACTCCCGCAGTTGAATGATTTTTTTCATGAATGAGACCTTGTAGTAATCCGAAAGATATTAATAAAGGCTTACATCTCAAAGTCCGGTGACAAGATCAAAAAGTGGGACAGGCTTCAATGGTTTACCCTTACATATCCATTTAAGTGTCTGTCCCCTGTTCAGGGATTAAAAGCTGTACTAAAAAATAAAGGATATGTTTTTGGGATAAACCATGGGAATGGTAATCAAATATAGCAACCCTTATGCCAAGCTTTTAACTGACCAATAATGGAGAAAGAAGAATAGCAGAAGAAATTATCTGCCAAGCAAAGATTTCCCGGGATAAAATGCTGAATCCCCGAGTATGTCACAGATTCGTAACAATTGATTGTATTTAGCCACTCTATCAGAACGTGAAAGAGATCCGGTTTTAATTTGGCCCGTATTGAGCGCTACCGAAAGATCTGCAATCGTTACATCTTCCGTCTCACCACTACGATGACTTATGATGGAAGAGAAACCATGCCGTGTAGCTAACTGTACAGCATCGATCGTTTCTGATAACGTACCGATCTGATTTAATTTGATCAGAATACTATTAGCACTTTGTCTCTCAATACCAAGACTTAATCTTTCTACATTAGTCACAAAAAGATCATCTCCAACTAATTGGATTCTGTCTCCGAGTTGTGCAGTAAGTGCAGCCCAACCCGACCAGTCATCTTCATGTAAACCATCTTCTATCGAAAAGATTGGATACTTGTTACACCAATCAGCCCAATATGCTATCATTTCTTCAGAAGACTTTTTAGCTCCGGTTGATTTTTTAAAGATGTAGGCTTTTTCATTTTCATCATAAAACTCAGAAGCTGCAGCATCAATAGCAATGACCATGTCTTCACCAGCTTTAAAGCCTGCGATTTCAATTGCTTTCAATACAATTTCAATGGCTTCTTCATTGGATTTCAGGTTAGGTGCAAAACCTCCTTCATCTCCTACATTAGTAGAGTGACCAGCCTTTTGTAATACTTTTTTAAGGTGATGAAAGACCTCAGCACCCATTCTCAATGCATCTTTGAAATGATCTGCGCCTATAGGCATGATCATAAACTCCTGGAAGTCTATACTATTATCTGCATGGGATCCTCCATTCAGAATATTCATCATCGGAACTGGCAGTACATGCGCACCCACGCCTCCCAAATATCTAAATAGTGGTTGATTGTGTTC
>JAYUXX010000336.1:0-3786 GCA_043752765.1 Saprospiraceae bacterium
GTAAAATAAATATCCCTACTATCTACCGAAAGCAATTCAGATACTTGCGATCTCGCTATCTCAACACCTTCGCTTGCTTGCCAGCCAAATGGATGCGAACGACTGGCCGGATTTCCAAAATGCTCAGAGAAGTAAGGAAGCATAGCCTCCAGGACTGTGGGTTCAACAGGAGTTGTTGAATGGTAATCGAGGTAGATCGGTTTTTGAGTATCTCGCATTCCCTAAAGATAGAGCCATACCGGATTAGAAATCAAATTCCTGAGGATGCAACTGATACCTGAAAAATGATAAAACGCAGTGTTGGAAGGGAATCTTTGTTATTATTGTAACATATGAAGGAGTGGAATTATGCATTTGATGCCGTGACCAGAGTAACATGGTTAGAACAGATTAAAAAAGATCTTGGCACCAAAACCTTCGATTCCATTCATTCCGAATGGTGGCCTGGAGAGACGTTGGAGCCGGTTCATCATTTTGAAGATTTGCATCATCAGATTGTTGCTTTACCCGACCACTTTTTTATAAAGCCACCCCTGGTAATGGAATGGATTGATGTTTCGCTCACCGCTCAAGACGCAATCCACCTAAAAACTATAAATGCACTTACCTATGGTGCACAATCTATTGTTTTTGATTTTGAAGAAAATGCTCAACCGGATTTTGAGAACTGGCTTCGGGATGTTTACACGGATATGATCAGGATTAGCGTTAATCTTTCATCAGGAGCTAGATTTAGTCCATCCAATTTCGCAGAACAACTTCCAATGGATACGGTTATCAGACTCCAAAGAGGGAATGAGCCTTTAAGTAAATTTCTAAGTCCTTATTTCGAAATTCAAACCCGAAATAATTTCGAATTTCAGTTTATCTATGAAATAAAGTCGGAGGGGAATTGGGTAAAGGATGTGGTGAGTGTCTTTCAAAAATTACTTACAGATATGACCTATTGGTCTACCATGGGGATGCATCATGATGATTTCCTACGCCAATGTGTTTTGTTATTCTTGCCAGGTAAGGAATACCTGAAGCAAATTATTCAAACTCGTGTTCTACAAATAGTATGGCTGAATTTGAAGTCAGAACTTTCAAATAATACAGATAAGACTCATTCTCCTTTGGAGTGCCACATTTACCCAGATGGATCCTCGGATCCAGATCTTTATTTGATCAGAGCTTCCTCTGCTGCTCTTGCAACATCATTAACGGGTGCTCAATCAATGTGTATACATTCAATTCAAGACATCACACTTCCTGGGTTCTATGAACGTATTAATCGAAATCTTCATCACCTTTTGGAACTTGAAGGTGAAATGTATAAATCCCGGGACCCACTATCAGGGTCTAATTCAATAGATTTTTATACCAAAAAATGGGCGGATCAGATCCGGCGATTGCTTCCAACATTTTAGATAAAAGGTGGGTGGTTGGATGTATTGAATTCCAGCTTTCAGGCCAATGAATTAAAGGACAGTCCACCCACCGTTCTGAACTAAATCATAAGCCAAATAAAATCTCTTTCGTTTGTGACCCGCATTATAGAAATGTTAAGGCCGGCTTTTCATCCATTTAATGGTTTAACATAACGGAATTAACAAATTAAAATATTGGTTGTCAATATTCTATAAGTGATAATAAAAATCTATATTTGTTTCCTTCAAACTATAGATCTCAGATTGAAGCCGGAAATTTCCACATTACTAAAAAATTTGATGCAGGGTGATCGTGTGGCTCTTGGCCAGGCTTTAACTTTAGTTGAAAGTGATCGTAATGAAGATCGTAGACAGGCAGTTCAATTACTTGATTATTGCCAAAAAGAAATTGAAACCCTGCCCAAATCTATCCGGATGACCATTAGCGGTGCACCAGGTGTTGGAAAAAGCACATTAATCGAAGCCCTTGGTCTTCGGGCAGTTGAGGCAGGCTTTAAAGTAGGCGTGATTACTGTCGACCCCTCCAGTACCCTAAGTCTTGGCAGCATTTTAGGCGATAAATCCCGAATGCAACACCTCTCAGTTTCAAAGTCGGCATTCGTCCGTTCGAGTCCTGCAGGCCAGCTGTTGGGTGGGATTGGGAGACGAAGCCTTGAAATGATGACACTCCTCTCAGCTGCCGGCTATGATTTGATCTTTCTCGAAACCGTAGGTGTTGGACAGTCTGAGCATCTTGCCTGGCAATTGACAGACGGCTTTATGCTGGTCATCCAGCCCGGCAGCGGAGACGAACTTCAGGGTATAAAAAGAGGGATCACGGAACTGGCGGATATCATTATCGTAAACAAATCGGATGGGGAATTACAACAAGCTTCAACTGTTTCGCTTACGCACTACCAACAAGCTGTTCATTATTTAACCTCATTGAGACCTAAATGGACCGTTAAAGTGTTAAGCTGCTCAGCACTACAGCCTGAACGAATAGATGAATTGTGGGAAGTTTTACGTTTATACATGAATTCGAGGCTTGAAAACAATCAACTTGTATTAGATAGAAAGAGCCAATATAAATTTTGGCTCACCTGGTCATTGGGAATTTCTGCCCATGAGATTGTGATGAAGCATCCGATAGTGAAGCATAAACTTGACAACAGTTTGATGCAAATAGAAAAGAACAATTCAATGTTTAGTGCAGAATATGAAATTGAAAATACAATTCGTGGACTTTTACCTTCAGAAAGCTTACCACAACCCTAAATTAAAGAAATGAAGTATTACAGCCTAATTATTATTTGTATCGGACTACTATCCATGGCGGGGCTTGCCAGTAAGTATCCCAAAGGTGATTTTGTCTCTCCTGTCAACCGGCAAATAAAACTGTCAGGTACGTTTGGTGAACTTAGAACAAATCATTTTCATGCGGGACTGGATATAAAATCATTAAACCAGGTTTCTGGAGATGCAATTTATGCCGCAGCCGGTGGATTTATAAGCAGGATCAAAGTGGATGATTACGGTTATGGAAATGCGCTTTACATTGAGCATCCGAATGGGTTTACATCTCTTTATGGCCACCTCGAAAAATTCACTCCTGAAATTGAAGCCTATGTGAAGGAGCAACAATACCTGCTAAAATCATTTGAAGTTGATTTATATCCAGGGCATCGATTCCCCGTCAAACAATCACAACATGTTGCTTACATGGGTAGTACGGGCTATTCTTTTGGTCCCCACCTTCATTTTGAAATTCGGCATACGCATGGCCAAGTTCCAATTAATCCACTTCACTTTGGATTTGATATTCCTGATAATAAGTCGCCTGTCATTCAGAGTTTGATCGTTTACGAGTATGATGAACTGGGACAACTATTAAATTCCAGTATTTATCAACCTAAATTCCAATCCAAAGGCGTCTACGAAATATCATCCATTAAACTCTCTGCTGCGAGTGTGGCTTTTGGATTAAGGACATATGATTCACAGACTGAAACCACAAATCCAAACGGTGTCTACAGTATACAATGCAAGGCTGATGAAGAACCCTCCTTTGCATTCGCGATGGATGAAATTGCCTTCGATCAGACTAGATATTTAAATGCGCACATTGATTATAAACTTAAAGTGAACGAAAATCTTTTCAGTCACCGATGTTATCCACTGGAGGGAAATAAATTACCTATTTATTATACAAATGATACAAAAGGTAAATTTGAAATTAACCGGGAACAACCGCGCCAGTTTACTTTTTCGGTGGCTGACTTTAATGGAAATATTTCAACTTTAAATTTTTCTGTCGTCAAAAGTGGATCTATTTCACCAATGGCGCCTCCTGCTAAGAAATTCCTTGTGATGGGTG
>JAYUXX010000337.1:0-3782 GCA_043752765.1 Saprospiraceae bacterium
TAATTCCATTCATCATAGGAGCAGTTTTCATTGCTATTTTGTTAACTGCCTTATCTGTAACCGGGTTAGTTCCGCTTGACCCTGTAGTTACTGCCGTGATTCGATGGATCGCCATTTTAGGTTTGACATATTGGGTTTGGAAAAGAAAAAATCTAACCACCTGGATTCTATTCAGCATGGTCATAGGGGCAGAGTTTGGCTATGACTTTCCCGCCATCGCTTCTGAATTAAAAGTAGTCAGCAAGATCTTTCTGAAATTAATAAAGACAATCATTGCGCCACTCATCTTTGGTACCCTCGTCGTAGGTATAGCAGGTCATGCAAATTTAAAGCAGGTGGGACGTATGGGCTGGAAATCCATCCTGTATTTTGAGGTAGCTACTACGATAGCCCTCTTCATCGGATTATTGGCCATCAATATCAGTAAAGCAGGTGTGGGAATCAACCTTCCACCTGATGCCGAGAAAGAAACTCTTGAAGTGCCACCACCTTCAGGTTGGGAAGAAACTATTCTGCATATTTTTCCGGAGAACATCGCCAAATCCATAGCGGATGGACAGGTTTTACAAATTGTAGTGTTCAGTATTCTCTTTGCAATCGGACTTGCCATGGTAAAATCACATCATAAACAAACCATGCTGAATTTCTGCGAGAGTTTGACAGAAGTGATGTTTAAGTTTACCAGTATTGTGATGTACTTCGCACCATTTGCAGTGGGGGCTGCGATTGCGTACACGGTCGGCCATATGGGGTTTGGCATTCTGGCCAATTTATTCAAACTTTTGGCCACACTTTATGTGGCACTCATTGCATTTGTCTTGTTGGTTTTTGTTCCGGTAGCATTGATCATCAAATTACCGATCAGGCGATTTTTGAGGGCTGTTCTTGAGCCTGCTACCATCGCATTTTCTACCACAAGTTCTGAAGCTGCGCTACCTAAAGCTCTTGAGAATATGGAGCGCTTTGGTGTGCCAAGAAAAATTGTTGCTTTTGTATTGCCTGCGGGATACAGTTTTAATCTCGACGGATCTACGTTGTATTTATCGCTCGCTACCGTATTTGTTGCCCAGGCTGCCGGGATCGATCTGTCCATATCTGAACAGATCCTCATTCTCCTCACATTGATGTTGACTACGAAAGGGATAGCCGGAGTACCCAGAGCTTCGCTTGTCATCCTGATGGGTACAGCTACGGCTTTTGGATTGCCTGTAGAACCTATCTTTTTGATCCTGGGGATTGATGAACTCATGGACATGGCTCGAACAACAGTGAACCTGGTAGGCAATTGTCTGGCTTCTACGGTCATCGCTAAATGGGAAGGAGAAGAAACATTTACGGATCCCAATAATCAGGAGTTCGCCTGAGGTTCATGGCTGGGTTGAAATCCGGAGGCTTTATTTCAAATCAATTGTAAATCATTTGTAACTAAATCGGGATTTACAGAGGTTTAATTAACAATAACTTGAAAGTAGGAATGCTACAGCGGCATCGTGCAGGAATACCTTTACCCTGCATTTGTAAATCACTCAACTATCTTTCTTCAAAAAGCCAAAGTTTGGAAAGAACTGGATAATTTGCGCAGGCTGTTACCCTTATTAAGACCTACCTCCTTATGATTCAACAGGTATTCTCCGAATTATCCACTCTCCATATTGTCTTTTTCTTTATCGCAATCATTGCTGTTTGTGCTTTTGAATTTGTGAATGGATTTCATGACACAGCAAATGCAGTAGCCACCGTTATTTATACGAAATCACTCAAACCTGTCACAGCTATTATCTGGTCAGGTGTGTGGAATTTTCTTGGGGTCTGGATGGGAGGTATTGCCGTTGCTATGAGTATCATCAATTTGCTTCCCGTCAATGAAATGATGACAATGGGTCAGAGTGAAAATATCGCAATTGTGTTTGCTGTGTTACTTACCGCTATTTCCTGGAATTTGGGTACCTGGTATTTTGGAATTCCCTGTTCAAGCTCGCATACATTGATCGGCTCAATCCTTGGTGCAGGTATGGGATTTTTCTGGGCGCATGGTGGTCAAGGTGTGAATTGGGGAAAAGCGCAGGATATCGGACTATCACTTTTGTTATCCCCTGCATTTGGGTTTTCAGTCGTGGTAGCGTTACTCTTTTTGTTTAAATATTTTGTCAAGAGTCCCGAGATCTTTAAAGATCCTACGGAGAATAATAATCGACCACCTCCTCCATGGATTCGCATGGTCCTGTTGACGACCTGTACACTGGTTAGTTTTTTTCATGGCAATAACGATGGACAGAAAGGAGTGGGGATTATGATGATCGTGCTGCTGGCGATGTTACCAGGGTATTATGCATTAAATCCTTCTTTGAAATCTGAGAATGTGAGATCATCTGTCACGATGATGCGTGAGGCCACTGCGCAATATGAGGATGGCAAAACGAATGATCCATATCATGAACAACTTGGAGCATTGGGTGATATCGAAAATGATCTGCTTACGCTGGATGCTGCCAGTAAAGAACAACGACTTGAAATGCGCCGACATATACAGGTGTTAGCCAAAACGTCAAAGTCACTTTTGGATGATCAGGAATTCCTACCTGTTGCGGAAGACAGGAAAAAATTTAAGGCCGGGCTTGCGTCTTTAAAAGAATCAATTGAATTCGCTCCGGTAGAAGTGATACTTCTGATCTCTTTATCGTTGGGTTTAGGGACTATGATTGGATGGAGAAGAATTGTAGTAACCATAGGGGAGAAAATTGGTAAAACGCATCTTACGTATGCCCAGGGCGCTGCAGCGGAATTGGTAGCAGCGGGAACCATTGGACTTAGCAGCGGATTAGGATTGCCTGTCAGTACGACACATGTGCTATCATCCGGTATCGCCGGATCCATGGTAGCCATGGGTGGAATAAAAAATCTCCAGCGTAAAACCATAAAGACCATCGCCATGGCATGGATACTCACCCTGCCCGTTACGTTTGCAGGTGCGTTAGCGTTTTATTATTTGTTTCACTATTTGCTGTAGTGAATTCCATAAACCGGTAATTTTTTTAAAAAATAATTATCGATGATCGCAGACGAAGTGACAAGCAAAAATCATTGCAAATGGTCGCTTCTGCTCCGCTCAGCGACCGAGGGAGATATTGCGTGGAGACTGCAGAAAATAATAAGAGCTCCCGTTATTTTTTTATAAAAAAATAACGCTGAGCGTAGGTTATACCTACGTTCCAGGTGGATTCAAAAAAATCTGTTTTCAGGTAAATCACTCTGCAAGCCGTCTCCTGACGGCAGGTATAAACATCACCGTCTCACGCCTCACGCCTGACGAAACCTCTCACAATTGGAAAAATTAACAAACGTGATTGACAACTGACAACTGACAACAGAGACGCGATAAATCGCATCTCTACCAGGAAATTATTACCGTAAATCTGATAATTCCCGATTGACGCCTCACGACTCACGAAAAAGGATGTGTCTAGCCAAACCCTATGCCCTCTGCCCTATGCTCCCTAATAATACATCCACTTCCACTTGACCCCACCTTTTCCATTAATTTCCAATGCCGGTGCAGGGAATTTAAAAATATTAATCATCCACACCAGCGCCTTCAGCGGCTTGCTCCTAATGTTGATTCGCGTCAAATCAATATCAGGCGATAAATACCATTGACGATAACGCGGATACGTTTCTTCGGAAAGCGAAAACATATTGCCATCCACCGTCCATTCATTTTCAAAACCACCAAACATATTTTCAGCACCATAACCAACTGCAATATTCAACCACTTTGGAAACTT
>JAYUXX010000338.1:0-9093 GCA_043752765.1 Saprospiraceae bacterium
CTACTCCATCTGAATTCGGATTGAAGATTAAAATAAGCATTCGGTGCAAGTCGGATGTCAATTCCTAAACCAGCTGGGACCTGAAGATTGATGCTGTCCTTTCCCTGGTATACCGCCCCAACACCAGCTAAAACATATGGCCTAACCTTCTTTGTAACTGGAAGAAAGTAGTAATGCAGCTGAGCGTCAATTCCAATAATATGCTGATTGAAAACCTCATCTGTTTTATTCCCCAAGCCAACCTTAATTGGAACATTCAACATTAAGCTGCTGGAAATCGGCAAATGAACTCCAAATTCGAAACCTCCCCTATAATCCTTTAGTGCACCGAAATCACCTCCCTGAAACGTCTGATAGTCAAGAAACAAGCGCTTAAAACTGATGCCAACTGGATTCTGTGAGCTGAGATTCAATGCACAGCTCAGAATTACAGATAACATTATAAGCTTTCGGGTAATTGTAGCCTTCATAAGTACAGAATTAGAAAATATGGATAAAGATATAATGATATTTTAATATATGATATCTTATATCTAAGGTGGCGAGGTGAGTACGGATAACGAATAGAAAAGATAAACGAAATTAAACGCTAAATGGCCTCAAAAAAGCCTGTGCTTCTGTTCTTGACCACTTTATCCCATTGGAAGCACCTTCCATTCATAGTGATATACACCCCGTGGGGAAGTGTTTGAACGAATGCCAAGGCATTACCAAGATTAAAAAATCCATCAGAGGAAGTACCAAAAGCATATGGGATCATTGCACCGGTGAGTACAATGGTCTTTTGAATGGAAGCTTCAGCCAGCGCTTTTGCAGTCTCAACCATTCGATCTGTACCGTGTGTTATGATTATTTTCTCGTCTTGTGATCGTATGCAATTGTGGACTATAATGCTCCGGTCAGCTTCGGTCATCTCAAGACTATCCAGCATCATCAATGTCTTTACGTCTATATCAAGCGAACACCGCCCTCTTTCGAACATCTCCTTCAGATGCGTGTCTTCAAAATATAATTCACCGGTGATGTAATTATATTCCTTGTCAAAAGTGCCTCCCGTTACAAATACCTGGACCATGGCGCAAATGTAAATAAAGAAGGGACACAAAATTTTGTGTCCCTTCTTTATTTGATTCACCACGTGTGAATTATAGTTTGGAAAATCAATCTCTGCTATCCTTTCTTAGATCTTAAACAAGCCGGCATCAATTGTAGAATTGACTTTTACCGACGTCGCCTTCATAACCATAGGCGTAGGCATTGCTCCAATGACGGTAAGCGTGTGAGGTACTGTAATCCCATCTACTGTCTTATAGTCAGCATACTCGTTAGTAGTCGTCAATGTCTGGCCTTGTGCTTCTGCAGTCGACACTTCTCTAAGTTTTAGAAATGTCGTTTTGTCAAAGAACAGTGTGCTTTTATTTCCTGAAGGAGTAGTGACGTTCAACTTATATGCGGGCTTGCCATCTACATCTTCGATTCCTTTTAACTCCAGCACAAAGCCCGGGTCGTTGTACTTGCGTTCCGGGAATAGCGAAGATTGTTCTTTCATTGCATCAAGATCTGCACCTTCCAGCATAGTCTTACTACCCATCTGTTCCATCATCCCTTGTTTTCCATCGTAGACTTGTTTCATTAGATTCATACCTGGGGCAGTCATGGACATATAAAATTTACCATTGTCCTGCACAATGTGCGCCGTAATTGACATACCCATAAGGTCCATAGAATAGGTTTGGTCCAAAGAAGTAATGGCATTAAGTTTTTGCCGCCCGCCAATAGCAGTAAGGTACTTATCGATTAGCTCGGTAGCAGTTATCGTTAATGGCATTTGTGATTCATCCTTACGGGGGTTTGCATAGATATCATAGAGCTGAACTTTTCCATCTTCCTTATCAAAAGAAACAAGTTTTGACATCACCTCATCTTTATTACCCACCACTACAATTCTTGCATTCGAGGGTGTGATATACTTTTTAGCTACCCTGGCAACATCCTCCACCGTCACTGCCTGTAATTTCTGCAGGTAAGTCTCGTAATAATCTGCTGGCAGACCATACATCAAAGTATTCAGAGCAAAACCAGCAACTGTCTCAGGACTTTCAAGAGATCTTGCAAATGCACCTGCTATATAACTCTTTGCAAGTTCGAGCTCGAGCTGGGTTACAGGTTCGCTTTTGAGTTTGTTAATCTCATAAAGAAATTCGTGAATTGCACTGTCTGTTACTTCATTTCTCACGCTTGCATTTGCGGAGAAAGCCCCAACCAATTCATCGGAGTCCAAACTCGAATAAGCCCCATAGGTATAGGCTTTATCTTCCCTTAGATTTTTAAATAGACGTCCGGAGAATCCACTTCCTAAAATTGTATTCAGTACGCGGGCTGGGATCTCATCCGAATTTCCCGGTTTCATTTCAATAGGATAGGTAATATTGATCAGGGATTGTACAGCTCCTGATTTATCAACAAAAGCGACAGATGTCTTATCCATCAACTTGGGAAATGTATACTCGTACTCGGGTGTCTTTCCTGCTGACCAACTTCCAAAATATTTTTCAGCTTTAGCTTTCGCAGTCTCAGGAGTGATATCACCAACAATGACCAGATATGCATTCCCGGGCTTGAAATAAGTTTTATAATATTCTTTAGCATCGTCAATACCTATATTGGATATCGTAATCTCATTGGTAATTTCACCATATGGATGATTTCCACCATAAGTGAGTGCGCGGGAAACATTTGCAGAGATAGCACTTGGATCATCTTTATTGGTCTGCAATCCTGATAGTGTCTGTGTTTTTATTTTATCAAATTCTGCTTGCGGAAAACCTGGTTTCAAGATAACGTCTGAAAAAAGAGCTAGAATTTTATCTGAATGTCTGGTCAATGAGGAGGCAAAACCACCCGTAGAATTCGTTGCAAGGTTTGCTCCGATATAATCAACAGCTTCGTCAATTTGGGCTTTCGTTTTGGATGTCGTACCCGTTCCAAGAAGCGATCCGGTAATACCAGCAAGTCCGGATTTTTCCTTTTCCAGCATAACATCTCTGTCAATGGTCAATTGGTAAGATATCTGTGGGAGTTTATGATTTTCAACAACAATTACTTTAAGTCCATTTGCTAACGTAAACTGATTGGATTTACCTATTTCAATTGGGCGTGCTGGTCCTGCTTTTGGCGCAGCGGATCTAAACGTAGTCGGAGCAGATGGCGCACTTCCCGTGGCAGTTTCTGTAGCCATTTTTGGGGCACAGGAAGCTATCGCGAATACCGCCAATACAATTAAATATTTCATATGATGCATTTTCAATTTGAATTAAATAGATGAGGGATATAAGTAATCAGGATTTTGTCTCAAGAGCTTTCGGCAAATAATGAAGAACGATACGATTATTCTTTACAAGGTATTTTTTAGCCGCCGCCAGGATATCTTCACGAGTCACTGCCAGATAACGATCCATTTCATTGTTGATCAGGTTGGCATCTCCAAAGAACATATGGTATGTCGCAAAACTTTCAGCAATACCAGCAACACGGCTATTGCTTGTGACAAATTCTGATTCAATCTGGTTGCGTAATTTTTCAAATTCACTTTCAGAGACGAGTGTTTGTTGCACCTTCATCACTTCAGCATCAATAGCTTTCTCTAATTCATATACATCAACGCCCATATTCGTTATTCCAAATGAAAGGGATAATCCCGGATCTTCCAATGCTAATGGAAAGTTTCCAACAAAAAGTGCTTTTTGCTGCTCATCCACCAATGCACGATACAGTCTGGAACTTTGACCGCTTGATAAAATGCGTGAAACCATATCAACTGCATAATAATCTTTCGTGCCTTGTGCAGGAATCCGGTAGGCCTGGATCACGGCAGGTAATTGAATGTTATCATAAATGGTATCGCGAACTTCGGCAGTAAGGGTCGGTTCAACTGTCCTTGGGCGATAAACAGCTTTAGCAGACTTCGCAATTCCACCAAAATATTTTTCAATCAGCACTTTGGCTTCTGCAATATCGATGTCCCCTGCTATTGATAATACAGCATTGTTAGGCACATAAAAATCTTCATAAAATTGTTTGTAGTCAGCTTCTTCAGCTGCTTCAAGATGTGCCATCGAACCAATGACCGGCCATTTGTAAGGATGTATTTGATACGCACGCTTGAATGTCTCTTCGAGAATCGAACCATAAGGTTGATTGTCGATACGTTGACGGCGTTCTTCTTTGACAACTTCACGTTGGGTTTCTATTCCTTTGACGTCCACACGGGCATGAAGCATTCTTTCTGATTCCAGCCATAGCCCTAATGCCAGTTGATTACTTGGAAGGACTTCATAATAATATGTCCTGTCGAAAGTGGTATTCGCATTGAGCGTACCACCGGCATTTTGAACATATTTATCAAACTCTCCACGACCTATATTTTCACTTCCTTCAAACATGAGGTGTTCAAAAAAGTGAGCAAAGCCTGTTCTTTCAGGATTTTCATTTTTGGACCCTACGTGATACATTACGGAAACAGCCACGATGGGGGTTGTTTTATCCTGATGCAGAATAACATGCAGACCATTAGCCAGTGTGTACTGCTCAAATGCAAGTTTGTTCATCTGGCCGGATAATGGTCCGGACATCAAAAGGAGCATCATGAAGATGGGAGTAAAAATGTAACGCATAATTAAGTATATTTTGATTTGAGGTAAAGATACTTTATGGAATACCCGCCCAAGGAAGGATTATATACTAATGAAAGTAAAAATCTGACAAATCAGGCTGAGAAAGAAGTGCCGCAGCCGCACGTTTCTTTGGCGTTCGGATTGTTAAAAATAAATCCGCGGTTATTTAGACCATCTAGCCAATCGATCTCCATACCTAAGAGGTAAAGTGCATGTGCTTTATCCATCAGGATCCGTATACCTTCAAAATCGTAAAGTGTATCCCGTTCCTTTTGCTCGTCAAAGCCAAGCAGATAAGAGAAACCTGAACAACCACCTCCTTTAACCCCAATACGTAATCCATAATCAGCCGGTACGCCTTGTTCATTTCGAAGCCGCAAGAGCTGGATAATAGCGCCAGGCGTCAGCTTTATGGGTGATGTTGTGGTTGTTGTGACGGTTTCAGTCATTTTTTTCTCCTTTTCAGAGTGCAAATATAATTCTATTGCCATCAACAACGGAATCAGGTAGTGGGTTCCAAATCTTAAATGGCTAATTATGGCCACAAGTACAGTGTAAGTACAGTGAAAATCAAGTCCATCGGAAGATATGAATATGATGCTAATGAGAGACCTGAAAGGCAAATAGAACTGTCAAAAAGAATAGAACATTGAAAGTGACGAGTATTCCTTATATAGTAGTTCGTGATCAAGGCTCCTTGCCGAAGTCTGTATACCATTTTCTCTTCGCTAAATAATTACATTTGTACATGACCTGGCAAATGATTTTAGGAATCACCCTACCCTCTTTAATGGTATTTCTGGCTGTTTATTTTACATTCAGACAATATCATCAACATCAGATGCGTGTACAATTATTGGATAGTAAAAAATTAAAAGATCAGATCACACTTCCGATGAAGTTACAGGCTTATGAAAGACTGATACTCTTGTGTGAGCGAATCGATTTTGGAGATCTCACCCTTAGGTTGAAAACCCCTGGTACTAGCGCAAGAGAATTACAAGCTGCTCTATTTATAACTGTACAGCAAGAATTTGATCACAATCTTACACAGCAATTGTATGTCACTGCAGAACTTTGGCAAGTTTTAATGGCAGCTAAAGGTAAAACCATGGATATTATTTCGATTGCAGGCGAATCGTTATCAGAAGGATCAACCTCCGAAGATTATACGAGGCAACTTTTTCAAATTATTTCTAAAGAAACCGCATTGCCTTCCCAAATTGGAAAAAAAGCAATTAAAACTGAAGCTGCTTTATGGCTATGAGAAAATATTTTGGGATCGCCTTTGCTTTCGTTCTGCTATCAACTGGTTGCACTACTGTGCAACATATCAGTAAAACAGATGTAAATTATACTATTGTAAAATCGGATGCCAGCATTCCGGAGGATAAAGAAGTGGTCACCATTATTGCACCGTATAAACTCCAATTGGATGCAGTGATGAATGAAGTGCTAGCTGTTCTTCCTGCTGAGCTTACGAAGCAAAAACCTGAATCCACATTGGGAAATTGGGTGTCAGATGTTATTGTAGAAAGACTTCGCAAAGATGGTTATGAAGTGGATTTTGCCATCGTTAATTATGGAGGTCTCAGAGTCCCATATCTATCTTCAGGACCTTTGACCCGTGGCGAGATATATGAATTATCTCCCTTCGATAATACGCTAATGGTTGTTGAAGTACCAGGACATAAACTGGATTCTGTTTTTCGACTTATTGCTGAGTCCGAAGGCTGGCCCATTAGCAAAGAAGCCAGACTCGTGATTGCAGATAAAAAATGGGTTAGTGTACACATTGCCGGTCAACCCATGCAAATGGATAAAATATACAAATTGGCAACAATCGATTATGTAGCCAATGGAGGAGATAACATGTCAATGTTAATTTCACTGTCCCGTAAACAAACTAATCTTCTGGTTAGAGATGTATTAATTGATTACCTGAAGTATGCAACTGCATCTGGCAAACAAATAACGGGAATGGTAGACGGAAGAATCAGTAAACAATAATCCAAACAAGATGTGGTCAAGACGTAATTTTCTTCAACGATCAAGCGGGGCTAGTGCAGCACTCCTCGTGCCTGGGTGGATGAACACCATTTCTATGCTCAATGGTGGATTGACGAATCTGGTTATTCTTCATACAAATGACACACACAGCCGTGTTGAGCCATTTCCGGATGATGGTTCACGCAATGCGGGATTAGGCGGAGCAGCAAGGCGTGCCACGCTGATAGAAAAAATCCGAAATGAAAATGAACATGTGCTTTTGTTCGACTCGGGTGATATATTTCAGGGAACTCCATATTTTAATTTCTTTGGTGGAGAACTTGAAATAAAACTGATGTCGAAGATGGGATATGATGCCACTACAATGGGGAATCATGATTTTGATGGTGGTCTTGAAAATTTTGAAAAACATATGCGTGAGCAGGGAAATTTTCCTGTGATTATTTCAAACTATAATTTTAGTGATACCGTCATGCATAATCGTCATGTTAAAAGACATGTTTTTCAAAAGGGAGGTATTAAAGTTGGTGTAACTGGTGTTGGAATTGAATTAAATGGTTTGGTTCCTTCCAATTTATATGGATCTACACAATATCTCGATCCGATCATGCACGCTACCGAACAGGCAAATATTTTAAAGCATGATGAAAAGTGTGACCTGGTTGTTTGTCTTTCTCATTTGGGGTATAAATACGATAAACAAAAAGTAAGTGATATTCAACTTGCACAAAACACGGAATCCATTGATATCATTCTCGGAGGTCATACCCATACGTTCATGGATGCTCCGGATACCCAGCGAAATAAAAAAGGTGATCCGGTGCTCATCCATCAGGTAGGATGGGCTGGAATGCGATTAGGTAAAATTGACATCCGCTTTGAGCAAAACAAAAAAAATACCTGTGTGAGCTGTGATGGCATTTGGGTGAAAGATTGATCTCTACCGTTTAAAATCATCGAAATGTTAACCAAAGTCTGACATTCAGGCAATTATTAAAGAACATTAGGCAGATATGTAAAATATTGATAATCAGTTTTATGGAAATAAATTTAGGCTTTTGGTTAAAAACTTTAGGTTGACCGTACTTCCATGATTATTTTTTCCATCTTTGCCACATCCCGAAGTAAAGTGAACAGATTAGCAGTGAAAAGTAAACCTCATCCGACCCAAAAACTCCATCCGGAGTTATTCGCCGGCAAGGCCAATGGGATAATTCTATAACCTTTTAGTTTAGCTACATAATGGTGCATGACTGCAACGCGGTATGGAATGGGTGTCTCAATGTGATTCGTGAAGAAATCAGCGAGCAAAGTTTCAAAACCTGGTTTGAGCCAATCAAGCCCATCAGGTTGCAGGAAAATACACTTACCCTCCAGGTACCAAATCGATTTTTCTTTGAATGGCTTGAAGAACATTATATCACCGTTTTACGTAAATCCATTCGTCAGACACTTGGACCTAAAGCAAACCTTGAATACAACTACGTAAAAGATGATCCCTGGCAGAAAAACGGAAAACGTCAAAAGCCTGTTTCAGTACCTACCGCCGATGACGAACATGACATTCGAAATCCATTTGTAATACCCGGAATTAAACGACTCAAAATTGATCCACAATTAAATACAACATATACTTTTGAAAACCTGATTGTCGGCGATTGTAACAAGTTAGCCTGTTCTGCTGCAGAAGCAATCTCTAAAAATCCAGGTGGGACTGCATTCAATCCGCTGTTTATTTTTGGTGACGTAGGATTGGGAAAGACACATCTTGTGCAGGCCATCGGAAATGCTGTAGTAAAGAACCGGGAAGACAAAACGGTATTATATGTCAGTTCGGAAAAATTTACCAACCAGATTATTGAAGCTATTAAGAATAATGCTGTTGGTGATTTCACAAATTTCTATCAACTGGTTAATCTGCTGATCATTGATGATATCCAATTTTTAGCCGGAAAACAAAAAACACAAGAGATCTTCTTTCATATTTTTAATCAGCTACATCAGAGTGGTAATCAAATAGTACTCACTTCGGATCGTGCACCTAAAGATTTGCAGGGCATGGAAGAGCGATTGATCAGCCGCTTCAAATGGGGATTATCTGCTGACTTGCAAGCTCCGGATTATGAAACAATGATGGCTATTCTTGAACACAAATCGAGTACTAGTAATATCACATTCTCTCCGGAAGTTAAACATTACATATGTGAAAATATCCGGCATAACATCCGCGAACTTGAAGGTGTTATTATTTCATTGATTGCCCACTCTTCACTGACCAAAAGAGAAATTGACATTGAACTTGCACAGCGCGTGATATACAATGTGGTACTTAATACGGCCAGTGTGATCACTCTCGATCATATTAAAAAGTGCGTTGCAGATCATTATGAAGTCCCTATTGATAAACTAA
>JAYUXX010000339.1:0-3761 GCA_043752765.1 Saprospiraceae bacterium
ATTGCATAATCAATTGCATCTGATAAACTTAGTGTATTCTGGCTGCGGAGCTGTGAGGTGCTAGCCAACACGATGAAGAAAAATAATAGTTTTCGATACATATCAGGAGAGTTTCTTTTTTAGATAAGTAAGTCCTTTAGAGGATACGATGCCGTGAAGAAAATGCATCATAAATTCCTTAAATAAAGTGACGCGCTGGGAAGCAGCATCAGGGAAAAGTTGTTCATCAAAAAGTAAAAAGCCTGTACCCAGGTGAAGTTTGGCAACAATAACAATGTCAAAATTTTCCCGATATAAACCTTCTTCACGACCTCTGACGATATTTTCCAGAATCATTTTCAATACAAATTCATGATGGAATCGTTGGATCATCAACCACGCTTCGCGATGATATTTCTGGAGGTCATTGACAATGTTAGCCTTCATTTGTGACATCTCCTTCGTATTGGATTCGAGGACGACAAAAATTTCCTCGATGGCATTTGCTGCGGCAGAGGACATATTGAGACATTGATTTTTACGTCCTAATACGTGGTGTTTCAGTACTTTGAGGACGAGGTCATCTTTGCTTTCAACGAATTGATAAAGTGTTTTTTTGGAAATGCCTAATTCGGCGGCGACCTCATCCATGGTGAGGCTTTTAATGCCATAGCGGAAAAAAAGGCCTTCTACCCGTTCAATCCAAGCTGTGTCCTGTTCTGTTATGCCCATAATTCTGGGTGTAAACATAGGAAACTTTTGATGGATTCAAAGTTTACTTAGTTTCTTTATGGACGAGAGTTAGGAAATTCTCGACGAAGAGTCTATTCAGATTATAAAATAAAAAAAGCCGCTCCCCGATCAGGAGAGCAGCTCTCAATGAAAAGTTTGTCCCTTTCGATTAACTTTTTGGTAATAAAACCGTGTCAATTGAGTGAATTACTCCGTTACTCTGATAAACATCGTACGTTGTAATGTTGGCCATATTGCCATTTTCGTCTTTGACTGTAATATTACGTGGACCATTCTTTGCGATCATAAGTGAACCACCGCTAACAGTGCTCAGCTTAGTGTTTCCTTTCTTGATCATCTTAGAAAGTTTCGCAAAATCATACTTTCCTGAAACCACATGATACGTTAGTACACCTGTCAACGCTTTTTTGTTTTCAGGCTTAAGTAATGTTTCAACGGTTCCAGCTGGCAGATTTTCGAAAGCATCATTTACAGGTGCAAACACTGTAAATGGACCTGCTGATTTAAGTGTTTCAACCAAACTTGCAGCTTTTACAGCAGCAACTAGAGTTGTGTGTGCTTTTGAATTCACAGCATTTTCCACTACGTTCTTTGTAGCAAACATAGCTTCTCCGCCAACACTGACAGTCTGCGCCTTAAGAGCCACTGAAGACATCATGACTACAATTATGGCAGTTGATTTTAATAGATTGTTCATAATACGTTTAATTAGTTTGATTAATAAATGTGTGTATTGAGTTATGCCCTATTTACGGTTGAAATGAAGAGAATGGTTTTCGGGAAGTTGATTTTTTTTCGAAAAGGTCAATAATTGATGTATATGGTAAACATAATATTGACCATCGATTTTCAATCACAAGGCGGTATGGTCTGCAGGAACTCAAAAGACAAGGAGAATCTTTTGGAGGATAGACTTATATAATCTTCTGAAGTTTACTACAAGAGGGCGTGTTAATCTGGAATATTCACATCCTTCAAAATAAACAACGGAGAACTGCACCAAACACAGAATTTTAATCTAAACAGATTTACCAATTCTATATTTTTGGTTTTTTCCTTGCTGCTTTTTTTTCGGAAGTTATCTTTTTCTCTGCCAGTCTTTCCTCGATTGAAGATTTTGATGGTTTCGTTTTTTTACGCTTAACAACTGGTAAAAGTGCTTTTTCAAGTTTGTGTTTTATTTTTTCAATTGCATTTTCCTTGTTAGCATATTGTGATCTGGACTTTTGCGAAGTCACTGCTAAAATCCCTTCATCCGATATAGATGTCGCAAGTTTTTGAAGGAGAATATCTTTTTCATCCTGATGTAGGCCTGTTGATTTAGTTATCTCAAAGAGCACCTCAACTTTCGTTTCAGTTTTATTGACGTGCTGGCCACCTGCACCTGAGCTGCGACTGGTTCTGAATTCCAATTCAGTCAGTATTTTTTCCCAATCCATAATAAATCAATTATTGTCCTGTGCTTTCGAGATTATATTTCTTCTGCGGACAAAATAAAGAATAAAATGATCGATATATCTAACCACTTTATTTATAACTGAATTTGTTTTTCACCTGCATCAACACCATTAACAAAATTGATTAATCCGTTGAAGAAGATCTGCTGATCGTCATAGAAACACATATGACTTCCATTTGGACAATAGAGATAACTTCCATTTTCCACTTGAGTTGACATCCACTTCATATGCTCAGGATCCATTGTGTCATGTTTAGCTCCGATAATAAGTGTTGGAACGGATAGCTTAGAAAGATCTGCTTTGCGGTCCCATTTCTCAAGTTTGCCTGAAATGCCAAATTCACTTGGGCCTTGCATCGTCACATAAAGGGATTGATTGATTTTACTGAATGACCGCGTGATTGGTTCCGGCCAATCAACCAATGGTATTCGACAAATGTGTTTGGCATAAAAATGAGGCATAAGCAATTCCATATACTTCGGATTAGTGAAATCCTTTTTTGCTTCAATGTCTCTGATTGTATCAAGGATATTTGGATCCATTAATTTGGCTAAAACATCATCCGCATATTTTCCATAATCAGGAGCGCTTGACATCATGTTTGAAATAATTAAGCCCTTTATATGTTGCTGGTATTTCAAAGCATATTCTAAAGCAAGAATACCACCCCAGGAATGACCCAATAAGTAAAAGTTATCTTTTGTCAATTTTAGCGCAGTTCGAACAATCTCTACTTCTTCTACATATCTCGCCAGGTCCCAAAAAGAGGTATCCTGGGGACACACCGAATTTCCGGTGCCTAGTTGATCATAATAAATGAATTCAATTTCCTGCGCAGGTAGAAAGTTTTCAAAACATTCAAAGTATTCATGGGTGGCACCCGGTCCTCCATTCAAAAGCAGAATCTTCATGGTTGGATTATTCCCAATACGCTTTGTCCAAACTTTGAAATCACCTTTAGATGTAGGGACTGAAATAAGCTTTACGTTTCCATTTTGAATACCCGCATCATGATTAGCATAATAATCGGTTAGTGACGGGTTAGTCTTCTCTATTTCCTGAGGACTTGTATTTTCTTTGCACGAAGGAAAGAGGCATATAACCAGAACAACTAGCAGGGAGGTTGATTGTAAGGAAAACATGAAATAGAGTTTGAATGAAAATGAATGAAAAATAAGTAACAAAGAAAGTTAAAGAATTCTTTTTCATCAATCTCTAATGATAGGATTGAATTAAGTGAAGTAAGAGAGTAGTAATTCCACGGATTCAAATCCAAATGAATAAAGGAAATGTAATCCGATGTTACTATCTTAGTTATCAAACAAACCTGAAATCTATGATTTCCGTACAAAACTTGTTAGCCGGCAAAAAGCAAAACCGGCTGATTTCCATCAGACCGGATCAAATGGTGATTGAAGCCCTTGAACTCATGGCTGAGATGAATATTGGAGCTGTGATGGTGATGAACGACGATCATTTGACAGGAATCTTCTCAGAGCGGGACTATGCACGCAAGGGTATTATTATGGGTCGGAAAGCTAAGAGCACGCCCATCTCCGAGGTTATGAT
>JAYUXX010000340.1:0-3752 GCA_043752765.1 Saprospiraceae bacterium
GGATAAAAATTTTAGCCAGATTTTCATCATCTGGGATAAACTATTCAATACGTTCCAGCCCGAATTAAATGAAGTTCCAGCAGTATATGGTGTCAAGCGGCCCGGTCGAACATGGAACCCTTTTCTTATCAATTTCAAACATATGTGGTTCATCATTTCTGATGCATGGACTACAAGAAACTGGAAGGATAAATTGAGAATTTGGTATATGCCTACCGGTTGGAGACCTGAAGATGTAAAAACGAAAAGGCCCGTTTATGCAGTTGAAGATGTTTATTCCTTATGAAAGTATGATACTCATCTTTCTAAGCAACTTTTGATTTGGTGCTGGATTCAATTGTCGATTTTGCTTGCTTTCACGATGTACTTATTTTTACGATTCGCAGAAATTGGATTTCCAGGTGTTTTCATGTATGGATTTTTTTTATTTATGTATGTATTCAGCATGACAGCATTAATGGATAAAGCTTCTTATTCATGGATCGCAGAATTGGTCAAAAGTGTGCTGTTCATACTGATCGTCATACAGTCAGGGGGAGATTGGTTTAAACTTCAGATCTGTTGTCAGCAGGTCCTTCAATCCTGATTTCATTCGTTTTTTTATCAGTGATCATGTCCATTTATTTTCATCGAAGTGAACCGCGTCATGCTTTAAACACTATCGCTTCAGGGATCTAACCGGGAAAACAAATTGTGTCCTTATACTCTCGATTTTCTTAATACAATCTTCTGGTTATTAGCTTTCCTGATGGCAGTGTTATGTTTGGCGTAATCGACATATTGGCCAGGTGTATATCGACAAGGAATATCGGTGACATGATGGTGTGCATGAATGAAGGGGTGCTGAAGTGTTATCTCCAGCAGAAAAGCATTACCCTGAAAAATTCCAAATTCACAAAAATGGGTTGGGGTATCTTTTCCGAAAACATGAATAATAGGTAGTAGGATTTCGTCGAAATCCTACGCTCCTTTGCCTTGTAGAGATTGACTAAACTCCAATTTCCAACTTCAGCTTTCCATCCCAATCCTGAAGCCAATTTTAACCGATCAATTGACCTCGCTCTAAATCAATTTTGGATGCAAATGACGAAATGATTTGAAGGCGAATATTGCACTTACCAACATTAACAAACTTCCGAGGAAAAATGGAGCCCCTGGCAAATAAACCGGACTCGTTGGACTTATGGACCAGGCAAAAAGATTGGTCATCATAGGCGGACCCACAATAGAAGTGGCACTCATAAGGCTTGTCAGTGCGCCTTGAAGTTCGCCTTGCTCGCGAACATCAACTTGCATTGTAATGGTGGCCTGAAGCGCAGGTCCGGCAATTCCACCCAGGCAATATGGTATCAGGAATACTAACATCATCCAACCCACATTAGCAATACCAAACAGGAACATGCCGATGGAATACAAAATGAGCCCTATGTAAATACTCCGCGCATTTCCAAGTTTAGGATTGACAAACCGCGTGAGCACACCTTGCACTAAGCCCACAAGCAGCCCCACCACACCGAGCGAAATACCTATCATACGTTCATTCCAGCTGAATCGCTCGATGGTGTAGAATGACCAATTACTTTGAACAGCGTGGGCAGCGAGGTATACGAGTATCATTGCGATGATAAGATTGCCTATATCCGGATACTTTTTGAGATGAAGCAAAGACCCGATTGGGTTTGCACGTTTCCAGTCGAACTCACGCCGGTGAGTTTTGTCAAGTGACTCAGGTAAAATAAAATACCCCCACAAAAAATTTAGGAAACATAAAACGGCTGCTGCGATAAAAGGCACCCGGGGACCGAAACTTCCTAATAAACCACCAATAATGGGCCCGAGAATAAAGCCCATACCAAAAGCTGCTCCTATCATTCCAAAATTAGCTGCCCTGTTTTTGTCTGTACTGATATCAGCTATATATGCGGCGGCAGTTGTAAAACTCGCTCCGGTAAATCCGGCGATAACACGCCCTACAAATAACCATTCAATCGACGGTGCCCAGCTCATCAGAATATAGTCCAGCGCAAAGCCAAAAAGGGAGGCTAATAAAATGGGTCGCCGGCCATACTTATCGCTCAGATTCCCTACAATGGGAGAAAATACAAATTGAGTGATCGAAAAGGCAAACAGCAACCATCCGTTCAGGCTAGATGCTGCTCCTGTATTGACCCCTTCCATTTGACCTATCAGGGCTGGCATCACAGGAATAATAATTCCCCAACCGATAACGTCGATGAGTAAAGTGACAAAAATGAAACCTATCGTGGCCTTACGGTTAGAAAACATTACGTTATCTGAGTTGGTATCCTGAAAACGAAAGGCACAAAAGTAAAGGAATATGGATTGAGATAGATGCGTGGGATCACAGTGAAATCTATAAGGAATGAGAGTTTTTCTGAGGAAAGCTTGATTTCAAAAGGGCGACCTCCCCAAGGGAATATCACCCCGGTTGGCTATTCTCATTGACTTTCTACATCGCTGAATTTGATAATCCATGCCAAACTCACTACTTTTGCAAAACTTTTTTGGGAGGAGTCCTGGGGATTTCCTGAAAGTAAATTCCAAAAACAAGTATAATATATTGATAAACAACTAGGTATATATAGTTTTTCCTATGGCATTAATAAGTGAGATTCGTAAAAAAAGTTGGTTGCTGATCCTTTTTGTGGCGTTAGGCCTTGGAGGATTTATTGTAATGGACATGGTCAGTGCAGGTTCAAAGGCTAGTGGGAATGAATATACCATGGGTGCTGTAAACGGCAAAAAGATCGACTGGAATGATTTTCAACGTACAGAGCGGATTTTATATCCCAATTCAACAGATGACGTTTATGGCCAGCGTAATTATGTCTGGAATTATATGGTGGAAGAGCAACTCATCAACGAGGAAGCCGAAGCTCTTGGGTTGAATATCGGTGATGAGGAAATGGAAGACCTTCAATTTGGCACCCGCCTTAGCCCAATTATTCAACGAAATTTTCGGGACCCTAACACGGGACAAACTGATCGCCAGAACCTTGAGCAGATTAAAGCAAATCTTGGAACTGGAAAACTTCAGCCTCAACTTGAAGAATACTGGGCATTTCAAAAGGGTGAGATCAGGAAGGACAGATTACAACGAAAATTGATCGGCATCGTCAAGAAAGGGATCTACACACCTACCTGGTTAGCGCAACTTTTGCAAAACGAACAAGGCGCAACCATGGATGTCAAGTATGTTGCCATTCCTCTTGATAAAATAGAAGATAGTGAGCTTAAACTGACGGATGATGATTATAAAAAATACATGAAAGAGAATGAGGGCGTCCTGAAGCGTAAAGAAGAATTCCGAACAGTGGATTTCGTAGTTTTTAATGTTGTTCCTACGAATGAAGACACTGCTCTTGTACGCGACGCTATTACTACGCGTATCGCACCTTTCCGTGAGACTACGAATGATTCATTGTTCGTTGAAAATAATTTCGGCGTGATCGATGCGGTCTATTTTAAAAAAGATGATCTCTCACCAGCGATTGCAGATACTATTTTTGACTTGCCGGTTGGATCCGTATACGGCCCTTATATCGACGGTGTTGAATTTCGTGTAGTGAAAGTGTTAGACAAAAAAATTATAGCTGACTCTGTAAGAGCAAGGCACATACTGGTGCAGGCCAAAACGGAATCAGAAGCCGCCGCAGCGTATAAGACGATCGATAGTGTAAAAACACTCATCGAAACCGGTATAGGAAGATTCGATTCACTCGCTATGCGTA
>JAYUXX010000341.1:0-3746 GCA_043752765.1 Saprospiraceae bacterium
TGGCCAACTCAATAAAAAATTCGTAGTGTCGCCCTGGTTGCCGGCATTTAATACAGAAAATGAAAATCCATTTTTTCTACAAGTATTACCAGGTATCAGTACTCACGCAGCTGCAATCATGGATTTCATTGATGATGATTTTGGATCTAAAAAAGTATTTCTGGTAGCGAGAAATAATCCCGCTGAGATACAGAGATTGATGTTGTTCAAGAAGAATTCTGGAGTAGTCACCGAAGATCTCATCATAGACGATGAATCGATCGATTTAGCAAGCACCAAATTGAGTTTTTTACTTGATGATCCGGATGGAAGTGTGTTTGTGCTGCCGTACTATTCGAGACAGGATGAAACTTTTGTTAATTCATTTTTGCGGAAGTTATTAGCAGATAAAGGGACCAAAGATGTCATCGTTTTCGGCTTGCCGCAATGGATAGGATTTAACAATTTGAATCCGAATTATATGGAAGGACTTTCAGTCCATATTAGTAGTTCTACATACGTTGACACGAGGCATTCCTCCTACAGTACATTCAGAAACAAATTCTTTCAGCAATATCTCACGATGCCGGATAATCAGGCATACCAAGGTTATGATCTGTTGATGTGGATAGCTAAAACAATATCAAATGAAGGATTGTCGGGACTCGTCGATGATACGCCTGCCTTTGGATTTGGAATTGCATCGGGATTTAATCTCAAACCCATCTATAAGGATGTAGTTAGGCGGCCAACGGAAATCAAGACCCCATTATATTACGAGAACACAAAAGTTAGGATACTTAAATTCACGGACCAGGATTTCGAATTAGTCCGGTAGATTAAACAAGATTCAGGAAAGCAGCGCTTAATCTTTCAGCAGCGTCTTTTAACTTAGTTTCAGAAGTGGCATACGATAATCTAATGCACCTTTCATTCCCAAAAGCAACCCCTGAAACTGAACTCACTCTTGCTTCAGCAAGGAGATAGAGACTAAGATCATCAGCATCTTTTACAATAGAACCGTCAGGTCCTTTCTTTCCGAAATAAGCGGATACATCGGGAAAAATATAAAAAGCCCCTTGAGGTCTGTTGACCTGTAGTAAAGGAATTTGTTCCAATAATGAAATAATCAAATCGCGTCGATGATGAAAAGCTTCCGCCATCTTATGCGTAGCCTGATGATCACTATCGAGCGCTATAGCTGCAGCTTTCTGTCCAAACGATGTAGCTCCACTGGTAACCTGGCCTTGAATTTTCGTACATGCCTCAGCTATCCAAAGTGGACCCGCTATGTACCCAAGTCGCCATCCGGTCATAGCGTATCCTTTCGACATTCCATTGATGATAACTGTGCGATCCTGCATGCCTTCCATAAAAGCAATGGAATGATGCTGACCTCCAAAATTAATATGCTCATAGATTTCATCTGAGATGACGATGACATGTTGATAAGCCTGAAGCATGTCTGACATGTCTTTCAATTCTTCGTAGGAAAAGACAGAACCACTGGGATTACAGGGAGAAGAGTATAGTATAAATTTGGTCCGATCTGTGATCAAAGCTTCTATCTGCTCTGGCTTACATTTGAAGTCATTCTCAATATTAGAAAAGGCAACAATGGGCACTCCACCAGCCATCCTGATAATCTCGTAATAGGATACCCAATAGGGCGCAGGTAAGATTACTTCATCACCCGGATCCAACAATGCCATACACAAATTGAATACGCTCTGTTTAGCGCCATTAGATACTACGATTTGGTTTGAATTGTAATGCAATCCATTATCGCGTGAGAATTTTCGGACGATTGCCTCGCGTAATTCCAAAAGTCCATTGACTGGCGTATACTTTGTATAACCATCATCCAAAGCTTTTTTGGCAGCTTCTTTTATGTGATCAGGCGTATCAAAATCAGGTTCTCCAAGACTTAGATCAATGATATCTTTTCCCTGAGCCTTCAATTCGCGAGCCATTTTAGCCATCTTGAGTGTAGCAGATTCCTGCATCTCCATGACAAGCCTTGATAATGGCAGGGTGGAAGTAGCCGTTTTCAACATCTTGTGGGTATATTATTTAATTTGGCACTAAGTTACCAACCAAATGAATAAGAAATCGGAGGAATTAAACAGGCGACAGGAACTTGCTCTTTTGGGTGGAGGACAGGATCGTATTGATCAGCAGCATCTAAAGGGAAAACTGACGGCCAGAGAACGTATAGAATTACTTTTTGATGAGGGTAGTTTTGAAGAAATTGGAATGATGGTGGTTCACCGCTCAACTGATTTTGGTATGGATCAGCAGAAGTTTTATGGTGATGGGGTAGTGACAGGGTATGGTACGATTGACGGAAGGTTGATGTATGCTTACGCTCAGGACTTCACGGTTTTCGGAGGAGCGCTTTCAGAGACGCATGCGGAAAAGATCTGTAAAATTATGGACCTCGCCGTGGAGAATGGTGTTCCTGTAATTGGTTTAAATGATAGTGGGGGAGCAAGAATACAAGAAGGTGTTCGTTCCCTCGGAGGCTATGCTGATATCTTCTACCGGAATGTTAAAGCATCCGGTGTTGTACCTCAAATCAGTGCCATAATGGGTCCATGCGCTGGTGGAGCTGTTTACAGCCCCGCCATGACTGATTTTACCATAATGGTAGAAGGAAGCTCCTACATGTTTGTGACAGGTCCCAATGTAGTTAAGATGGTGACCAACGAAGAGGTTACCAGTGAAGAATTAGGAGGGGCTATGACACACGCCACAAAATCCGGCGTGACGCATCTCACCGCCACCAATGATGTAGATTGTATTCAACAGATTAGAAAATTATTAAGTTATCTCCCTCAAAACAATACCTCAACTCCCTCTTCAAAATCTTTTATACCTGACGATGAATTGCGACCAGCCCTGATGACAATCATGCCGGAAAGTTCTTCGACACCTTATGAAATGAAGGATGTCATAAAAGAATTGACAGATGAGGACACATTTATGGAAATCCATGAGCATTACGCACCGAATATTCTGGTAGGTTTTGCGAGAATGGGTGGCAGAAGCATCGGTATTGTGGCCAACCAGCCATTTCATCTTGCAGGCGTATTGGACGCCACATCATCAAGAAAAGCTGCGCGATTTGTAAGGTTCTGTGATTGCTTTAATATTCCTCTTCTCGTCCTCGTCGATGTGCCGGGATTTCTTCCCGGGACAGATCAGGAATGGAATGGAATTATACAACACGGTGCAAAACTGCTATATGCGTTCAGTGAAGCCACGGTACCTCGGATCACATTGATCACCAGAAAAGCATATGGTGGAGCTTATGACGTGATGAATTCCAAACACATTGGAGCCGATTTTAATTTTGCATGGCCCACAGCAGAAATTGCAGTGATGGGTGGGAAAGGTGCCTCCGAAATCATTTTTAAAAAGGAAATCCAACAATCAAAAGATCCCCTTATTACACTTCAGGAAAAGGAAAGAGAATATGCTGAACTGTTTGCAAATCCTTACCAGGCCGCTGAAAGAGGTTTTATTGATGAAGTGATCCGGCCAGAAGAATCACGAAGAAAGATCATTAAGAGTTTTATGGTTCTGTCAAATAAAAAGAAGCTTACTCCTTTCCGAAAACATGGAAATATTCCTTTGTAATCATTTCCAAGCATCCTTATTATTATGCGTGATTTCCTGGTTGAAATGTTTGAGATAAATGCTGTTGCAAATCTTGAAATGCTTTCAAATATTGAAATATTGCCTTCACCTGATGATGGCTTGAA
>JAYUXX010000342.1:0-3740 GCA_043752765.1 Saprospiraceae bacterium
TATTTCATACTTGCCTGTTTTGATCAGGCCATTTACATCCGTAACGGTAAGAATATATTCGCCTGATGATAGTCCTGTTATTTTTGGAGTGGTTTGTCCCTTGCTCCATACGTACGTATAGGGAGGTTGTCCTCCGGCAACTTTTACGGACAGTGCTGCTGTGGGTTGGCTGCTCTTACAATCAATTGCATTGTCCTGTGTAATATTTAATATCAATGAAGACTCCCATTGAATGAGGTACAATCCTTTATCTGCAGTTCCGGTCCAAATAGATCCGTCTTTATCTACATCAAGGCAATTGACAAACTGGCTTGTAAAATATTGTCCAGGTCCAAATCGCTGATATTTTTCCGCAGTCACATCATATCCTGTCATCATATTCGAAGCAATCCAGACACGACCTTCGTCATCCACTGCAATATCGCGCATCTGTCCTTCGACATTTCGAAGTTCGATCGCGATAGGTGACCACTTTCCTTTATTATCCACCTGCCATAAAAAGTCATCTCCAAGAATCCACAGATTATCTTCCCATGCATCAACACCAATAAAATTGAGATATCGTTCAAGCAGGGTCCATTTATCACCTGATCCTGTCAGCATTCCATCGTTCGTAGCAATGAAAATGGTACCGTTATTACGGATAAAAATATCATTGATCTGGTTGGATGTCAGTTTGCGATTATCTGTATTAAGACGCTGAACTAGACGGAGAGGGGAGAGTGCAACTTCATAAGCACCTGAAGAAGCAGTTCCCAGCCATACTGTTTTTGTTTTTTGATTATAGAATGCACATGAAATCGTGACATTATTTAAAAGCTGTTGCATTGCATTTGTATTCCATTCAATCTGCGCATTGCCTCCCCGGATATTCAGAAGCGAAGTCATGCCAGAAGGTGTAGAAACCTTTTCCACAAGGTCAAGTCCAAATACTTTGTGTAATCCCTGGCTATTGGCTACCCATTTTATGTTTTCACTATCTACCCAAATGTTATGTATTGGGCTTGTCTGATCCAGGGCTTTGCATCGCTCTACATTTACAGTTTTTTCCTGTCCGAACAGCATACCGGACAATGGCAGGATGCAAACCGTAATACGAATGAATGACCAGAATGTATATTTCATCATAACTATCAGCGTAAGGGGAGATTTAAAGTCTAATAATGACATACGTGGCTAGAACGTCATTTTCGACAAAGTTGTTTTTCTAAACAGATAAAAATCAATGAGTTGTAAACAAACAATGCCTCTGTAAATATGATAAGCTGAGCATTTCCGCAAAGGTACAAAGGCTACAACATCAGATTTATGCCTCTGACATAACGCAGAAACATAAATTTTGGGATTGATTAAGATAATGTTGGGAAATGATTAACCTTATCGGCGATGCCCCATAGGTCGGAATGATCCGGGTGGTTCTTCACCTGCACCCCGTACATTATAAACGAAGGAAAGCATCACATATCGTCCGATCGAATTGGACCGGATCTCTTCGATATAATTGACTTGAGAACTCCGGGACAGACCACGGTTTTCATCCAGAGCATCAAAGACTGAGAGAATGATTTGGCCTTTATCCTTCGGAAATACAAACCGCGAAATGGATGCCTTTAACAAAGGCAAGGATTGATCTTCTGCAAATGCATCACTTGAATAAAGATTATAATTATAGTTTCCATTAAGTCTCCATTTCTTCCAAAATGTTAGCGTAGCATCTACAAAATAGTTTTGTAATAGCGTGTTTTGATTAAGCGCATCATTCACTTTGTAATAGCTATCTGAAAACGTCCATTGACCTCCAACATTATATTCGATCACCTTGGAATTTAAATTTGTAAAGGAAATCCCGCCTGATCTTGACCATCGATTTAAATCGAGTAATTCTGTATTAATTACATTTTGTGTATTTGTATAACTAATGTTTGTATTAATGTTGAACCGGCTATGCAGAGGTTTGAATGGACGTCCGAAAGAACTGTACAAGCCATAAGAAGATTCATTTTCAATGTTGATTGGGGATGATATTTCCCTGAATTGCGCGTCCACACTTCTTGAGTTGATGATTTTATCTTTTGTAAAATTGCCGTTTACCGAAGCGAAAAAACTTGTGTTTGAAAACTGTGTGAAGGAATGAAAGTTGACACTCACCGTATGATTATACTCTGCATTCAGATCAGGATTTCCGGTGTAAAGGCGTAATGGATCTGTGTTATCGATCACAGGAGAAAGTTGGGTAATGGAAGGTGGGTTGATTCGCGTACTGTAGTTAAACCGCATGTTTTTTCCGTTGCCGATATCATTACGCCAAACAATACGTGGTAGAAAGTGCATGTAAGTTTTTTTGATGGAACCACTTTCTTTGTTATCCTGTCCTGTCAACTCTGACACCTGATACTGTAATGCTATGTTGACATTTTGGGTTTCACCGCTATAACGAAAAGTCGCACTGGGGCGGTGAAACTGGTATAAGCTCGTATAGGTAACTGATAAATCTGAATTAGGAATAGCTACGGTGTTTATTATATCGTCAACACCCTTATCGTAATCTGCCTGTACCTGGTTGTAGAAGTAATTCAGTTCAAGAAACCGACGTTTCTTTAGAGGTTCGGTATAAGCTATTTGGCCGTTCCATTGAAGGTTATCCGAAATCGTGTATTGTAATTGATCTAAAGCTTCTGTTTCCCCGGTATTAAAATATTCAGTGAGAGCTTTAAGTGTACTTTGATTATCGTTATCTGATTTATTGATGGAAACAGTGGTTGCTACATTTCTGCCTTTATTTCCAAAACGTCTTACGTAAGATGCACTTGAGTTTAGAGATAGATTATCACTAAGCCTGTCGGTGTTTGTCAGCGATTCACTCTCCACTGTAAGTCCTGTAATTCTGTTTTGTAAAAAGCTTTCGCTCACTGCAGTGCCATCTCCAATATTGACTCTTGCATTGATATTGAATTCATGCATTGAGTCGGGTTTAATTTCAGAGTATAACGACATTCGGTGAGACCGATTCACTGTGAGATCATCCGAGTTCTCTTCAGTTTCAAAAGGAATTTCTGTTAGATTCTGGCGGAATGCAGTTTGAAGCAAGTCATTTTCGACATCATTGTAAAAATAACTTGTACGTACATTGAATTTTTTGCTCTTCTGCCAATTAAAATTTAAACCTCCTGCAGCAGTGTTAATAATTCCTGTGCCTGAATTATCTGCATAAGGGATATCTACTGTTGTCATTCTAAATTCACCACCCCGGCCTCCGCCTCCTCCTCCCATATTGCCTCCGGAGAAATTCATCTGATCGTTGAATGAGAAACCCTGTTCATTCACATTGTTAAACTGACCAAGGAATGAAAGTTGTGTTGTTTTATTAAAGCGGTTAAATGAGGCACTTGCTTTATACTTATTATCTGTACCATAACCCGCCTCGGCTTTCCCAAAAAGACCTTTTTTAAATTCTTCTTTTAATTGGAGATTAATTGTTTTTTCTCTCTCGCCATCATCCACTCCTGTAAATTCGGCGATGTCTGATTTTTTATCGTAGACCTTAACTTTTTTAATTGCGCTGGCCGGAAGATTTTTGGTGGCCATTTTAGGATCTGATCCAAAGAATTCTTTTCCATCCACTAAAACTTTTTCCACGTTTTCACCCTGTGCTTTAATCGAACCGTCAGCCTGCACTTCGATGCCGGGTAATTTTTTCAACAGATCTTCAACGACAGCATTCGGCTGTGTCTGAAATGCAT
>JAYUXX010000343.1:0-3729 GCA_043752765.1 Saprospiraceae bacterium
GTTGTAACACAAGGAAGTGAAGTGCAGGTTGAAGCACGCCTGGACCTTTGAAAGGGAAAATAGAGTAAGAAGATCTTATCGAAACTCCCGGTGTTTTTAGTCAATAGTTCTGCAATAACAATCGATTTTAAAACGCAGGGAACGCTTACCGGGCGCAGCCATGGTAAGCGAGGGCAGAGGCTTCACTACAGCAATTGTTACTTAGCAGCTTCAAATTTTGCTACAGTTGTACCTACAGCATTCATTAATGAAAGCGTAGAGCCATCAATTGAATAATTTGTTACCTGCTGGAGAGTTGTCTGGAAATCATTTTCCAGGGTCATATCAGGGCATGCCATTTTCGTGCTGGCCATATCTGAAATGCTGACTTTGTTACCTTCTGCAAGGGTATACGTACCACCCATGCCATTGCAACCTCCAGTACCTTCCACACGATTGTCGGCTGCGAATTTGAGATGTGGCTGTTTGTTTTGTGCAGCGTAACCACTTACAGCATTGCCGGTGATCTCAATCAGGTTCCACTGGATACCGGTGATCTCACCCGAATATGCAGGAGCTGTCGCTACTGTGGAATCGCCTGTAGTGTTAGTATCGGTATTGGTATTCTTTGGAGATGAGTTGCATGCCAGTATGGTGCAGATCGCAAGCACGACGACGATGATATTTTTTCTCATGATGGTTGGTTTGAGGGCAAATTAAAAAAGAAATTGCGAATTATAAATAGAAATTGACGCGCAAAGTCGCAAAGTTAGCACTGAAAAAATCACGCAGAGCCGCAGAGCAAGCAGAGAAAGTTGAAAGGAGAAATTAGAAATTGTCGCGCAAAGTCGCAGAGGTGGCAAAGAAAAATGGAAAGTAGAAATTGGAAATTGTCGCGTCAGGGCAAAGAGTTAGAAGAGGCTTATTTTATTTTTATAAAACGACCATCCCGGGAAGACCATCCATCACCTTTTATGAGGACTGTATATGCTCCAGGCACGAAGTGTGAAATGTCCACTTGTACCTGCAAAGGCGCTGAAAAATAATTGCGATGATACATTACCTGGCCCTGTGTATTTGTAATCTCAATATCAAAACCAGTAGTTGGTGTTGATTCTACTGAAATCTCGATGATGTTTTTTGAAGGGTTTGGAAATACTGACCATTCGAAGTTGAGCCTGGGATCGTAAGTAGATGTTGTGCCTATATAGTGGCATTCTGAATACGCTTCGCAACCTTCAATAGTGGTTAGACGCACTTTATAATAACCGTCTTGTGAAGGTGAGAATGTGCGCTGTACAGCACCAGTGATAGGTTGGTTGGTAACGCAATCATACCATTGAAAAATAACATCCTGTCCTTGTGCTTCAGCATGGAAGCCGTAGTTAATGACAGACGTATCTATTTCAAGCTGATACCATGATAACATAAAGGTTGTACTGTCCAGGCATGATTGTCCGTAAGGGATGTATACCTTATGTGTGCCTTCTTCAGAAAAATATTGTTCGAAAACTTCAACCGTATCACCTTCGCAAATGGACACGGGAAGAATAATAACATCGAGATAAATATATTCATCGAGCCACAACGACACAATCGAATCAGATCCGTCCGAAGCCTCCAGGGTGATGCTGTAATTGCCAGGCATTGAATAGTAATTACCTTCAAATAATATGGAATCACCCATGCAAATCATTTCGTACACCTCTGTAAATTTATTTTCTAACAGTGTGTCGCATACAATGCTAAAGGTATTTACAAGTTTAGGGCTGATAAAAAATTGAGTCACATCCTCGTTTGCCGGATGGTCATCTAAGCCATCGCAATTTCGATTATAAGCACCTTCAAATTGCAGATACGTCCCATCAGCACATTCACTAAAGAATTCTGCATCTCCACCAATTCTGACATCCCCATGAAGGTTGGCACCCCACGTAAATGTATTATCAAATACCTGAGCATGCTCATGCACTTTAGTGAAGAAGAGCAATGCATTCCCAGATACTTTTGCAGAATCGTAAATTTCACTTCCACCGAATATATGAGCATGATCTTCAACAATTGCATCATTAAACACATGAGCATTTTCGCCAATAATTGCATAGTCACGAACGATCGCATTATCTCTTATTAGCGCATTCTGTTTTACAATAGAGGTGCCTTCAATACGTGCATTTTCCAATACTCTTGCCTGATCCAATACCTGGGCATCTGGTCCTACATAAACACTTGAACTCACAATTGCCGTATTTGCAACAAAACCACCACCATTGATGTGCTGGGATCCCGACACTGAAGGCGGTGATCTAAATCCAGGCTGATATCCTTCCGGCCATCCATTTTCAATTCTGAATTCATACGGATAGCGATAAATTTTTGGAAAGCCAATTTCCCACGCATAATTATGGTGCATTGCGGGTACTCCTGTGATGACCAGGTATAATGCAGTTTCGTCACTATTCATTTCGAATGTGTGTTCAGTATATTTATCATACAACTCACTATACCGGGGAGTTCCTAATGCATTGACGGCAACGAAACCGTACACTAATTCACCTTCATCGAAATCAGGAAATAATGTTTGTGGTTTTAAATGAAGTGATACCCATCTTTTATCGCAGCCATTGATCGTCTTTGGATAAATGCGTATAATATTGTAACCATAATCCTGAGGTGCCAAATGATTAGGGACTTTGTACCATTCTTTTGTTGTATCAACGGTCTCAGGAATTATTGTTGGATGCGCTACAAATTGAGATTCAAGTGTTGAGACGCGATCGCGTAACAAATCACCGATTTCATAGTCCCATGTGACATTACGCATTGCGTATTGCCCAAAAAGAGTATTGAGTTCCTTCTGGGTAATCTCTTTGAGGCGCATATATGTCTGCAGGGGATGTTCGCCAATGTTGGATTCATTCCACATGCGATTGATCATCGTGATGCCATCCAGTTCTTTGATGAATTGGAGAAATACAAATGCCTGGTAGTGATGGCGTGTTGAGCTCCAATGAAATTGATTTGTGTTGAGCCATCGTGCCATGTCAAATTCTAAAGCGACGGATGGATATTTCTGCAATGCCATAAATTCTGCGTGAGTCTCCCAGAAGAAACCTACATACGAGCTGTCGATAAATCCATGTCCGGGATTCAGGATCCATGTGTAATTCTGTAGCGTATGTGTGAATTCGTGAGCGAGAGTCGGACCGGAAAGAGCTGCGTGGGGGTGCATCCACATGGCGCCAACGGTAGCGTCATAGCTGCCACCGAATGCCCATCCTTCGAGACCGATCCAGGTGTGAAGCATGACGATTATGATTTTGTACTGGCCGAGCAGGTTGTCGTCGTCGGGTACAAATTTGATGGTGTCGATATAGAATTTGTAAAGTTCTTCTGCGGTGGTGAGAATGGTGTGGGGATCGAATACGATTTCGGCTGGAGCCTGTGTTGGGTCGGTGCCGGCGAGGGGTCCCCAGAAGACGATGAAGTTATCAGATTGGGCTGAGCGGTCGAGGGAGTAGTCGAGGCTTCCCTGTTGCCATTCGATGGGGATGTAGATCTCTTTTTGAGCGGGGAGGGTGAGGGGGGTGAGGAGGATGAAAAGGAGTACAAGTTTTGACATGGGTGTGAAAATACGGGATATGGGGGAAGAGGGGAAATGAATCAATTTGTCTGCAGGATGTCACCAAAATACTTTGTCCGCGCTTAACCAAATCAATCGTATTCATGAGATTGGACCTTAAGTCACTC
>JAYUXX010000344.1:0-19808 GCA_043752765.1 Saprospiraceae bacterium
TGAGTATGATTCAGCCTACCATTTCTCCGCTGTTTGATACTCGTCAAAGAGGTCTTAGCTTATTAAAGTGGATTGGAGGAACCAATCTTATTTTCCTAAGTGACCAGCCTTATTATGAATATTTGAAAGCCAATTGGGCTGCTCAGGCAGGAAATACAACATCCTGGAATCAATTACTACATGATGGAGTCTTTAAGTATACCCCGTCAGGTTCAGGAGCTTCTTATAGGGACAATCTTTCCTCGTTGACAGGAAAATTAATACAACCTGGTACAGGACAGGAGATAAGTTTTATGGAGACTGTGGCCATTGGGAATGGGCAAAATGCCAATAACCCATGGCTCCAGGAAATGTCTGACCCGGTTACCCGATGTTCATGGGGCAACTACCTTGCATTACCTGTGCAGTTTGACGGAGTACGCAAGTTTGTAGCGCATGAAAATTTAGAGGATGGAGATCTTGCAGACGTTACAGTAAACGGAGAGACAATTAAGGTTCCTGTGATCAAGCAATTTGGACAGACGCCTGATTCGTTTGCCCTGGCATTGGGATATGGTCGGACCATGACCGGGCGCGCAGGTTTAAATGTGGGCGTCAATGTTAACCCCTGGTTGAAAACGGATGCAGATGGCCTTACCCAATATTACACTGATGGTGTAAGTGTTTCTGGCAAAAGAGGGGAGGAGGATTATTTTTCCTGTGTACAGTATCACCACACAATGGGTGTCACGGGTGAAGACAAAAAAACCGGAGTTGTCATCAATGCCGATGAAGCTGCTACAGTTTATATGTCATACGGTCTGGTGAACCAGGGTTTTCAGGGTTCGTTAGTCAATCGTACCATTATTCGTAAAAGCCACCTGGATCATCTCGATGAATTTATTAGTGACCTTCAGGAGGAACGTCATCATCATCAGGAGCTTAATAAAAAACAGGTATATCCAGGCCATGATGAAAAATATGCAAGAGGCCATCATTGGGGCATGCATGTGGATCTTAATGCCTGCATAGGATGCGGAGCTTGTACGGTTGCTTGCATGGCTGAAAATAATGTTCCTGTTGTCGGAAAACGTGAAGTAAGTCGCCATCACGAAATGTCATGGTTGCGTATTGATCGTTACTTCTATGGCGATGTTGATAACCCAAGTGCAGTATATCAACCGTTGATGTGTCAACATTGCAACAACGCACCATGTGAAAATGTATGCCCGGTAAACGCTACAAATCACAGTGCAGATGGATTAAATCAGATGGCCTACAATCGCTGCGTGGGTACTCGATATTGCGCTAACAACTGTCCTTATAAAGTACGTCGATTCAATTGGCTCGATTATACAGCTGCAGACTTGTGGCCCATTAATGAACCCGATCTTGGAATGAAATCTGAAAAGGATGGAATTCCATATGCGGCTGATAATCTGACGCGAATGGTTTTGAATCCAGACGTTACGGTCAGGTCTAGAGGTGTTATTGAAAAATGTAGCTTCTGTATACAGCGCATCCAGGAAGGCAAGGTTCGTGCTAAGTTGGAAGAGAGGTTATTGCATGATGGAGATGTGAAGACTGCTTGTCAGTCTGCTTGCCCTACAGGGGCTATCACATTTGGTGATTTCAACAATGAAACCGGAGATCTTACAGAAAGACTAAAATCACCACTCAATTATATCGTACTCGAAGAAGTCAACATACGCAGTGCTGTCAATTACCAGGCAAGAATTATCAATAAGGCTGAAGGCGTAGATGCTTAAGTTGAATTTTATACAAAGAGATAAACCGATTATCAACAGAAAATAAAATATGGGTTCAGGACCTACATCACCGATCAGAGAACCGTTGGTTCGGGGGCACAAGACCTACCACCAGATCACGGAAGATCTTGTATCACCTACCGAAAGGGCACCCAGCAAAGCTTGGACATTAGCTTTTATTGTGGCGTTGGCTGCAATGACGTTCGGGGTCATCTGTATATTGATTACGATATGGGTAGGGATTGGAACCTGGAGGCTTAACCGGACGATTGGTTGGGGATGGGACATCACCAATTTTGTTTGGTGGATCGGTATTGGACATGCTGGAACATTGATCTCCGCGATTCTTTTGCTTTTCCGGCAAAAGTGGAGGACAGGTGTTAACAGGGCTGCTGAGGCCATGACAATTTTCGCAGTTATTTGTGCTGCCTTATTTCCTGCGATTCACGTTGGGAGGGTATGGGTTACATTTTTCTTCTTTCCATATCCGAATACAAGAGGACCTTTATGGCCCAATTTCAACTCGCCCCTGCTATGGGATTTGTTCGCTATCTCGACCTATTTCACAGTGTCACTTTTATTCTGGTATACAGGTCTCGTGCCTGACTTTGCTACCGTTCGTGACAGGGCGAAAGGATTTCGTAAAAGACTTTACACCTTCCTTGCTTTTGGTTGGACGGGAGCAGCTAAACATTGGCAAAGACATGAATCTTTATCGCTTGTTCTTGCGGGTATCTCCACACCTCTTGTATTGTCGGTTCACACCATTGTAAGTTTCGACTTCGCGACTTCAGTTATTCCCGGATGGCACACGACCATCTTCCCTCCATACTTTGTGGCAGGTGCTATCTTCTCTGGTTTTGCAATGGTGCAAACTTTGATGGTCATCACGCGGAAAGTGTTAAACCTACAAGATTACATTACCATTGCGCACATCGAATCTATGAATAAGGTCATCCTGGTGACCGGTACGATTGTAGGTGTAGCCTACCTCACTGAATTATTCATAGCCTGGTATTCCGGATATGTCTACGAACAATTTGCATTTTTCAACAGGGCGTTAGGACCTTATTGGTGGGCTTATTTTGGTATGATGACATGCAATGTTGTTTCACCTCAACTTTTCTGGTCGAAGAAACTGCGTAGAAATGTCACGCTTACTTTTTTCATGTCGATTTTCGTCAACATCGGAATGTGGTTTGAAAGATTTGTAATTATTGCCACAACGCTTGCTCGTGATTACCTGCCTTCAAGTTGGAGTTTTTATGTCCCTTCTATTGTCGAAATTGGAATCTACATAGGCACATTGGGTATATTTTTTACATTCTACCTGATCTTCGTTCGCGTGGCACCTGTGGTTGCTATTGCAGAGATAAAGCACATCCTGAAAAGCTCAGGTGATCAGTATGTGACACCAAATGCAAAGACAACGTATCAACAGGTTGAAACTGGAAATACAGAATTAGTTGCGGTAGGGCATGGCGAAGGTCATGGTCATCACGAAAATGATCATCATTAATTTAACGAAATAACAGAAGTGATTCATTCAATTATGGAGCACCACGGAAGAAATATCATATTCGGACTTTATGATGATGAGGAGATCCTCAAGTCAGCTGTGCGTAAAGCAAATGAAGATCGGCTACCGATCATGAATGTGTATACACCATTTGCAGTGCACGGATTAGATCCATTATTAGGGCTTGCTGAATCAAGATTACATATAGGCGGATTTGTCTATGGTATGATCGGTACACTCACGGCATTTCTCGGTATGACTTGGGTATTTACCAGAGATTGGCCTGTGATTATCGGGGGAAAGCCGCATTGGCCAATATTAGCATTCATTCCTATCACCTTTGAGATAACTGTATTGTTTGCATCCATCGGGATGGTTGCTACTTTTTATATTATCAATGGTCAGGGTCCTGGCATTAAAAACCCAATTATTCATCCCCGTATTACAGATGATAAATTCTGTATTGCTTTTGATACGGATGGATTGGATGGATCAGAAGTTGACAGGTACCGGAATTTTTTCAGTCATACAGGTGCAGGCCTGGTAGAAACGAAGACAATCTGATCATGAGGAATACGATAGCATTTTCGATTTTGATTAGTATAGGTTTCCTTGTGGGTTGCTCATCAGCTGAAGGCAATCGTCGTGGACATGAATTTATGCCTGATATGGTGCATTCCACAGGGTATGAGGCCAACTTATACGACTACTATTACTACAACAGATGGGGTACGAAGGAAGAGTATAAAACTTATGCGATGCCAAGAACTAGCGTTGCAGGGTCAGTGGCCAGAGGACAGGTTTCCGCTGCGAATGCTACGGATGATGCTTCGAGGATGCAGGCAATGAGTGCATTTGATGGTTCAGGCTCCGGCTCAATTGCGTTTACTCCCAATGGAAGCGTTCCGTACTATTATACAGATACAGAACCGGAACGTTTAAGAGCTACAAATGAAATCACTCGCAATCCATTTCCGATTACTAGCAAAGGACTCGAGCAGGGAAAAGAATTATACGACATCTATTGTGGTATCTGTCATGGCGTAGATGGAGGAGGCCAGGGTTATCTGGTCCGGGAAGAGGATCCTGTTAAAGGAATTGTTGCCGGAGTTTATCCTGCAGCACCAGCCAACTTATTACTTGACACGTTTGTCAATGCATCATCCGGCCGTATTTATCATGCTATTATGTATGGTAAAAATGTCATGGGCTCATATACGGATAAGCTGAGCTATAGTGAGCGATGGGAGGTGATTCATTACATCAGATCTCTTCAGGCTCAGGCTAAAAAACTTGAATACAGCGAAACAGTAAATACCTTTAATTCAGAAGCAACACCATGGTCTACCATGCAAGCTTCGATGAAAAAAAATATAGTCGCTGGAGATACAATGCAAGTGCATGGAACTAAACATGCCACAGAGGATTATAATTTGAATCAACATTAACCGAGACCGAATCGAATACCGCAGATATGAATCAGTTTATATTCGAAGCAAGGCAAAGAACATTATTCGGCGTGATGATGCTGATAGGTGTCATTTCCCTAGTGATCACTTTTATTGGTGATGACCCATACCACACCCGGTTTTGGTCCAACCTCCTTCACAACTCTGTATTCTTTACAGGAATAGGTTTGCTGGCCTTATTTATGCTTGCAGCGAAGATTACAGCATGGGCAGGATGGCATACACTCTTCAAAAGAGTATGGGAGGCCTTCTCCCTCTTTCTAGTCGTTGGTTTTGTATTGATGATGATCATTTCCATAGGGATTTGGGCAGGATGGCATCATCTGTACCATTGGGCGGATACAGATTCTGTGTCAACGGATACCATACTCCAAGGAAAGAGTTCTTTTCTCAACAAAGGATGGTATACGTTTGGAGGTGCACTCATCATGGGAATCTGGATATATATAGCATCCCGGATTCGGGCACTTTCAGTTGATGAAGACACGAATGGAGATACTCTTTTTTCTCATGCTGTTAAGATGCGGGTATGGGGTGCGGCTGCTCTACCAATTATAGGATTTTCAAGCGCTGCAGTGATATGGCTGTGGGTGATGTCGGTTGATGCCCATTGGTATAGCACTCTATTTGCATGGTACTCATCCGTGAGTTTAATGGTCACGATGATAGCTCTTACGATTATTACGTTGATCACGCTAAAGATCAGAGGTTATTTCCCTCTGGTAACCATTGAGCATCTCCATGATCTTGGAAAATATTTATTTGCATTTAGTATTTTCTGGACATACATGTGGTTTTCACAATTCATGCTCATCTGGTATGGTAACATTCCGGAAGAAACCATTTATTACCACACACGATTGAATGAATATCCGGTAATCTTTTATCTAAATATTGGGCTCAATTTTGCTTTACCATTTCTTGTTTTATTGAGAAATGATACAAAGCGTAAATATGGAACACTGTTGTTTATTTCAGGGGTTCTGGTAGTGAGTCATTGGCTCGATTTCTTCCTTATGTTGAAACCGGGCATACTCCATACGGCTCATGAATTGGCGCAGCATTCTGCAGGTGAAGCCGGACTCCATCATGCCGGACCAACTGCTGGATTTGTACTACCGGGATTTCTTGAGTTCGGAACATTTGTAGGATTTCTGGGACTCTTTTTTTACTACACCTTTAGCAGATTAGCGAAAGCTTCATTGTTACCGCGACGAGATCCTTACCTGATGGAAAGTGCTTCTCATCATACATAAACAATGTGGGGAGAGATAAAAATTTGAATGAAGTATTTTAAAGCTCTATAGCAAATGACCGCTCTTATTATCATTTTAAGTATTGTACTCCTGGTCATCGTGATCATGCAGATCAGTAAATTGACTGAACTGTATGCTCGTATTCGCGGTGAAGAGGAAATTGAAGAGAGAAGTAATCGGAATCAGGGAAGAGCAATGCTGCTTTTCATGATCGGATTATTGGTACTCTGTGTTCTCACAGCATACTGGTGGAAGAATTACATGATGGGATATGGACCGCATGTTTCTGCATCAGCACACGGTGGTATGCTTGACAGTCTATTTGATGTGACCCTCTTTTTTACAGGTATTGTTTTCGTTTTGACCCATATTGTTCTATTCTATTTTGCATGGCGCTACAAAAAAGTAAAAGGTTCTAAAGGAGTCTATTGGTCGCATAATAACACCCTAGAGATTGTTTGGTCTGCTATTCCTGCTGTTGTTATGACATACCTGGTGATCAAAGGTCTGCTAGCATGGAATACAGTGATGGCTGATGTTGGAATAGATGAAGATGTTATTGAAATTGAAGCCACGGGTTATCAGTTTGCATGGCATTTACGTTATCCTGGAGAGGATGGTGTCCTTGGTGCAAGAAATTACAAGCTTACCACGCCGGAAAATCCTTTAGGTCAGGATTGGACAGACCCAAAAAACTTTGATGATATTCATCCGGATGAATTGTGGTTACCCGTTAATAAAAAAGTTAGGGTCAGAATTATTGCCAGGGACGTATTGCATAATTTTTACCTCCCTCATTTTCGAGTTAAAATGGATGCCGTACCGGGCCTCCCGACCTATTTTGTATTCACACCAACTACCACAACAGAAGAATACAGGGAACAATTAAGTGGTTACGCAGAATACAATAAGCCAAAAGACCCTGATGATCCTGAAAGCCCTTTAATGTGGGAAGATTTTAATTATGAATTGGCATGTGCTGAATTGTGTGGTAGGAGTCATTACAGTATGCGGAGAATCGTACGCATTGTAACAGAAGATGAATACAATGCATGGCTAGCAAAGCAACAGTCTTATTATGTCAGTGGAATTCGTGGAAAAGAAGTGGATCCAAATAAAGATCAGTTACTGGATTTTGAAAAAAGTCAGAATACACTCGACTTGAATACTTCCATGGAGCGGGCGTTAGGCTTAAACCTGATCTCAAAAGATTCCACTTTGACGGCGGCTGGAGCAAGTGTTTTAGCAGGTGCAGGTGCAGATACGGATACTCCGAAAGAAGATGTCAAAACGATTCCGCTAAATTATGTGCAGTTTTTACCAGGCGTTTCACGGCTATCTGAAGATTCACAATTTCAGCTTTTAGATCTAGCCGAACTACTAAAAAAATATCTGAAGGTTAGAATTGAAGTTGGTATCCATACAGATAACCAGGGGGAAGCGGCTGCCAGTCGAACACTATCACAACAAAGAGCTGAGGCTGTAAAAAGTTTCCTGGTGACGCAAGGAATTGAACCCACTCGTATTGTTCCTGTCGGATATGGTTCTGTCAGGCCATTGGATACGAATGATACCGACGCAGGACGTCAGAAAAACATGAGAACAGAAATTAAAATAATAGCACAATAAAAGATATTAGTTATGTCAGTATCACATCAAAATGAGACCGATGTTCTGATCCGCGAGCAGGGGTATGATGATCATTTTCACGAACATCATCATGGGGATAAGTATCAATCAAATTTTATAACTCATTATATTTTTAGCCAGGATCATAAAATTATCGCGCGACAATTTCTGATCACAGGTATTTTCTGGGCGATCATTGGAGCTGGAATGAGTATCATTTTCAGGCTTCAATTAGGTTTCCCGGATGAGAGCATGGCCTGGTTGAAACCCTTGTTAGGAAAATGGATCACTGTCAATGAAGCAGGTGTAGGAGCGCTTAACGCGGAATTCTATTACGCGCTAGTGACAATGCACGGTACCATTATTGTATTCTTCGTTTTGACAGCCGGTTTAAGTGGAACATTTGCAAATCTGCTAATTCCATTTCAGTTAGGGGCTCGTGATATGGCGTCTCCATTTCTTAATATGCTTTCGTATTGGTTCTTCTTCCTTGCCAGTGTGGTGATGTTCTTTTCTTTATTCCTCAGCACAGGTCCATTTTCGGGAGGTTGGACTGCCTATCCACCATTGAGTGCAGTGCCTGAAGCAAGTTCCGGATCCGGAGCTGGTATGACGTTATGGTTGGTGAGTCTTACCTTTTTTGTGGTTTCAGTTTTATTGGGAGGTATCAATTACGTCACGACTGTTCTCAATCTTCGCACTAAAGGAATGAGCCTTTGGCGAATGCCATTGACTATATGGGCTTTGTTAGTAACGGCTATCCTTGGTATTTTATCTTTCCCTGTATTAGTGTCAGGCTTTTTGCTGCTGATGTTCGACAGAGGTATGGGAACAAGTTTTTATCTGAGTGAAATATTTGTGAATGGTCACGCCCTTCAAAATGTAGGAGGTAGTCCGATTTTATACCAGCACTTATTCTGGTTCCTGGGACACCCTGAAGTTTATATTATTATTCTCCCTGCGATGGGATTGACCAGTGAAGTATTATCAGTTCATGCGCGGAAACCAATCTTCGGTTATAAAGCGATGGTCTACTCTATTCTTGCGATTGGATTTCTTTCCTTTATTGTGTGGGCACACCATATGTTTATGTCTGGTGTAAATCCTTTCATTTCTAACTTCTTTGTGATTTTTACGCTGATAATAGCCGTTCCTTCAGCGGTAAAAGTATTTAACTGGATCTCAACTTTATACAAAGGAAATATTCGATTCACCTCTGCCATGCTCTTTGCTATCGGATTCGTTTCAATGTTTATTTCCGGAGGTTTGACAGGTATATTTTTAGGTAATTCAGCCATTGACATTCAACTTCATGATACCTATTTTGTAGTGGCTCACTTCCATATTGTGATGGGAATTGCTGCATTCTTTGGAATGTTTGCGGGAGTTTATCATTGGTTTCCGAGGATGTATACAAGGTTTATGAATGAAACGATGGGGAGGATCCATTTCTGGATTACCATGATCGGAGCCTATGCGATTTTCTGGCCTATGCATTACATGGGTATGGCAGGGGTACCGCGACGATACTATCGGTTTGATACGTTTGATGCCTTCCAGCATTTTGAAGGTCTGAATAAGTTTATAACCATCGCAGCGATTGTTGTATTCGCTGCACAGATATTATTCGTTTTCAACTTTTTCTATAGCATATGGTATGGAAAGAAAATGAAAACACAGAACCCATGGGGTGCAACTACGCTTGAGTGGACTGCACCAATTGAGCCTATTCACGGGAACTGGCCGGGGAAATTACCTACTGTTCATCGTTGGGCGTATGACTATAGTAAGGATGGAGCTGACAAAGATTTTATTCAGCAACATTTACCACTCACAGACAAGGAAAAGGCGGAAGAGGGGGCTCACAATTCATGAAGACAAAAGAAGAAGTTCGTGTAAGAGCAGTTTCCATTACAGTAAGTGATTGGCTGCAGGATTTTGAACTCCTGGTTAAATTCAGGTTGAGTACGTTCGTGGTATTTTCTTCTGCCGTAGCATACTGTATTGCAGCAGGAAGTAACTTTCATGTATTGCCTTTTCTTATTCTGGTTGCTGGTGGATTTTTAATCACCTTTTCTGCTAATATTTTAAATGAGATACTTGAGGCTGACTATGATCGGATGATGGAGCGGACATCGAATCGCCCGTTAGCTGCCGGTCGTTGGAGTTCATCTTCGGCACTTGTGTTGGCTGGACTTACATGCCTTTCCGGAATTGTTTTGTTGGCCTTATTGAATCCATTGACCTCATTCTTAGGTATGCTTTCGTTGGTGACTTATGCTTTTTTGTATACACCACTTAAACGGTATAGTACAATATCTGTAATTGTCGGTGCTATACCGGGAGCACTACCCGTGATGATTGGAATGATAGCTCACGATGGTGTGATCACATCTGCAGCATTGTTTGTATTTGCGATCCAATTCATCTGGCAGTTCCCTCATTTTTGGGCGATCGGATTTCTTTCTTATGATCAATACAGGAATGCCGGATATAAATTATTGCCTGAAGAGAATGGCAACATCGATAGGCGGCTTGGATTACAATCCCTCATTTATACTGCGCTGTTGTTGCCCATTATTTTGAGTGGATTTGTTTTTGGATTAATTTCTCTAGCAGGTGCTGTAGGAATGACGCTGCTTTCCTTTTATTTCATTTGGCGTGCTTGGAACTTTTATAAGCAATTCGAAAGGGTTAGCGCGAAGGCATTGATGTTTTCTTCTTTTATTTTTCTTCCATTAGCCTTAATGGTTTTATGGTGCAGTATGTAATTAAAATGCAAATAACAATTTGAGCAATTCTAGTCAAACAATCGATATCATAAAGCCTAAACAGGGTGTTTATCCTCCGCTATTTGCGATGTGGGCAGCCATGGCAAGCATCGTGATGATGTTTGGCTCTCTCACAAGTGCGTATATCGTGCGACAGGCAGCAGGCAACTGGCTGGAATTCAAAATCCCTGAAGTTTTCTTTTTAAGTACGATAGCCATTCTGATGAGTAGTGCTACTCTTCATTTAAGTTACTGGGGATTTCGTAACGGGAAAGAAAACATATATAAAATGGGCTTGCCCATTAGCCTTGTTTTAGGTGTAATATTTATCCTTCTTCAATATAAAGGATGGATTGACCTGTTCAACATGGGAGTGCCTCTTGACGGAAATCCAAGTGGTTCATTTTTCTATTTGATTTCGGGATTGCATGCAGCCCACGTGATAGGAGGAATCTTTGCAATTCTTGTGGCTACACATAATGCATTTGCACTTTCGTATAAGCCTACAGAAAAGAGAAGAAGGAGATTTCAAATTGTGCTGCACTACTGGCACTTTGTAGATTTCCTCTGGTTATATCTATTCATATTCTTGTTGATTCAATGATCTACTTATAAATAATGGCAGCAGATACATTAGACAAAACTCATACAGAAGATCACAGCGGTACCGAGAACGGTAGTTGGGAGGGAGCCGAGTATCCATTTAAAGTTGGATACGGGAAGCTCATGATTTGGTATTTCCTGTTATCGGATGCCTTCACCTTCGCTGGTTTTCTGATAGCTTATGGAACACTGAGATTCAGTACGGCCAGTTGGCCCGTACCTGACTTTGTGTTCAGTACATTTCCGTTTTTAGGAGCAAACAATCCTCTTCTTTTTGTAACGCTGATGACCTTCGTCCTGCTTTTCAGCTCTTACACCATGATCAGGGCTGTACAGGAAGGACATCGTGAAAATCGAAGGGGAGTGGTCAGGTGGATGACACTTACCATTATCGGAGGCCTTGGCTTCTTAGGATGTCAGGCATGGGAATGGACTACTCTGATAGGTGCCGAACATATGACGGTCACTACAAATCCATTTGGCAGTCATATCGAATCTGGCATTTACCTTGACAGTGAAGGCAAAGAATCAAGCGAGAGTTTTGAGGCAGGTGCAAGTTATTTGATTCATAAAGCGGACTTCGAAAAGGTTGATCATCTCAAAGAAACAGGTGATGCCGGGCATGAAGGAGGAATGATTGATTTAGCCCATTCAGGAGCTGTCACTCCGGCAGCTGGGGACGAAATTATTGCCGACCACGCCAATCCAAAAAATTTGCCTGATAGTGTGTCACATGATTCTAGCGCACATGGTGTCACTACCACTGCAGAAGGATCAGGAAATGCTAGTGACACAGCCATTTCGAAAGATGTTGAAGCTAGAGAAGGAGGAGCGCCAGGTGAAGGAACTGGTAAGGAAGGAAAGGAACATACTGACTCATATGCCGAGGAAGGAGATGCACATGATGGACATCATTACGAAAAACCTGGTGATTATCCGGATGCAATGGTAGATGAAAGAGGGTATATCCACAGAAAATTTATCGTCTCTTCAGGTGAGCATGCAGGACTCGTAAGATCAGAAGAATTTGGTCCCAAAGCATTTGGCGCTTTGTTCTTCTTTATTACAGGCTTTCACGGTTTTCACGTTTTTTCCGGCGTTGTTTTTTTACTGATCATCATGCTGAATGTGATGAGTGGAATTTATGTGAAGCGTCGCAATAAAAACGAGATGGTTGAAAAAATCGGATTGTACTGGCACTTTGTGGATCTGGTTTGGGTCTTTGTATTCCTCGTTTTCTACCTGATTTAATTTTTACTAATTCTGTTTTATTCAAACGATCGATAAATTAATACCATGTCGCACGAATATTCATTCGCAAAAAAAATAGCCCTTAAGACAATTATCATACTTGCTGTAGTCACAGTTATAGAGGTGTTGATTGCTTTGGGAGGTAAAGGATATCTCATTGAAGGATTCCATTTGCCTAAAATTTTAATGAATCTTATCATGATTGCGGGTAGCCTGTATAAGGCTTACCTGATCGTATTTGAATTCATGCATATGAAGTATGAAGCTCGTGGTTTGATGTTGAGCGTATTACTTCCGGTAGGTATTTTGATCTGGGCAGTAATTTCATTCCTTTACGAAGGACAAGCCTGGAAAGGAAATCGGGATACAGTAAGAGAAAGAGAAAAAATGGAAGTGTCGGAATAGCGAAATTATTCTTGTTAACTTATTTCGAATTCCGATTAATTGTGTTCAGCTGCTTTTTCTCCTTACTTATTCTTTTAAAATAATATTTACTTATTGAATTTCTCACTAATGTCAAGGAAGTTTTTTGTTACGATTATCCTGATTCTTTTTCTCCTTCCTTTTCTTTCCTGGTATTATCTCCAACAAGGACTTAACTGGCGTAAAAAAGCGCAGTTGGTAATGAATGGTACAGAATCTTTTCCTGTTGGAGATTGGGTTGATGTCACAGGAAAAACTTTCACTTCAAAACAGCTGGAAGATCATGTCACGATAATATCCCGCTCGAATTGCGCGCAGTCGGAAGATATCTCTGGTATGCTCAATAAATTCTTTGAACAGTTCAAGGACACGAAAAAAGCCAATTTCATTATCCTTGACTCATGTCCATCTGGAATACCCTTGATTGATGAGACAAAGACTGGATGGTATGTGTTTTCATGCCTGGATTCTACCAGTTTCTGCCGGTCCATTTCATCCTCCTGGCCTGAAGGCATGACTCATGCCCTTATCGACAAAAACCAGGTGATCCGAAGCTATTACACAAGTGGCACCAAAGACGAAAAGCGGGTTTTATTGGAACACATGGCATTGTTACTCCCCCGTGAGCGATCAGAAAAAGTGGAACTTAAAAGAGGGGATAATAAATGATTATAATCCTTACTGAGGAAGACCGAAACAAGAAGATAAAGAGACTCAATGTACTTGCGTGGGTTATTACCATCATTGTTTGGTTATTGGTTGGAGCTATGCGACAGTATAAATTTGACATAGGCCTTGATCTAAGTTTTCTAGCGGGAGTCAATGCTTTGTTTAACACAGGTGTTTCGGTGGCCCTCGTGATGGCTTTTTACTTCATTAAGAATAAGCGAATTGAACAGCATCGCAAGAGCATTTATGTCGCCATGGTATTATCTGCCGGCTTTCTGATATCCTACGTTTTATATCACTTTACGACTCCGGAGGTGATTTACTGCAAGGAAGGGGGGGCTAAGACCATTTATTACTTCATCCTTTTTAGCCATATTGTATTGGCAGGATTGAGCCTGCCTTTCATTCTGATGACATTTGTCAGAGGTTATGCAGGGGACTTTAACCGGCACAGACGGATGGCCAGATGGGTATTTCCGGTATGGCTTTATGTGGCTATTACAGGCCCAATTGTGTATTTATTACTGTTAAGTTGTAGATAATTAAAAATATAACCCTTAGTTTTACCTTATGAAAATGCTCAAGCAAATACTTCTGGTTTTATGCCTCTCCTGCTCAGGGTTGATGCTCTCTGGGGACGCTTTTGCCCAGTGCCCCATGTGTAAAATGTCCGCCGAATCCAATCTTAAAAACGGAGGTACAGCCGGTAAAGGTTTAAATGCGGGGATCCTCTATATGCTTGCACTTCCTTATACGCTGGTTGGCGTGATTGGATTCATCTGGTGGAAAAATAACCGCCGGAATAAGGAAGAAGACGAAGTAGAAGTGTTGCCCTAGCACTTGATTTTTTTCCACTTCCACATCTCATTTCTATTATCAAATTATTGCCTCCCGGGTTTCTTCTTTATATAAAAAGAAAAAGTGCACTGAATCTCAATGCACCTTCATCAGAATGAAATGAATTATGAAACCGTTTTATTTTAGAACCTCATGGTATAACCCAATCCTGCAGATAATCCATGAGATTTTAATTTGATGTTTATGATTTTATCCAGGAACATGTCATTCAGACTATGTCTGTAATTCACTTCAAATTGGATAGATCCTGTTTCACTTACCGGTAGATTAACACCTGCAGCTACTACACCTGAGAAGTCCAACCTATTGTACATGTCTGTGTTCAGATTGACATTAATGGCCGGTAACTTCCAAGTAATAAGGGCGTCGATTTTCGGTTGAATTTTACCATTGATTGCATATGCAACTGAGGCACCTGCTTTTACATATGGGGTCACTCCATCCTGACCAAATGTATACTTAAGTGTAACCGGAACTTCGAGATAGTTTAATCTAGTTTCGATGCGAGCACCTATTGGTAAATCAAGTCCAAAGAGGTCAATATCGAAATTCTCTTTCAAACCGAATCCCCTCGATGTGTATTGAGCACCTGTCACAAATGATAGGTTGCGATTTAAATCTTTGTCATATTGAATCCCGGCAGTATACTGCGTGATTGGTTTTATGAAGGGATCAACAATATCGAGTATACCCAATCCGGAAACTTCGATGTCGGTAATACCTACAGATCCAAAAGCTGTAACTTTCGATTGCGCATTGAGCATTTGAAATACTCCAAATAGTAATGCTACAGAAACTGTAATTTTTAGGCGGTTTGAAAGTAAAGTTGTCATGGCAGAATGTTTTTATTGTAAGGATGACGCGTGCCATGCAGATGTGTTTCGTAAGATTCAGTTAAGGGACCAATAAGAATTTCCTAAAGCCTAGATTGGATTAGTAAATTGTTTTGTAAGAACTTTGTACCGTAAAACAAAAAAGGCTGCCCACCGGACAGCCTTTAAAATCTTATATGAACTTAAAATTAGTTCAGTGTGTAACGTGCTGATAATGCACCGTAACCTGCACCAAATCCAGTGAAATTACCACCAATCACAATCGTTGGTAACCAGTCTGCACTCAAGTTGATCGGAGCATCTGTAAATTTGTAATCGAGACCTAACACACCATTAAGACCGAAAGCAAGACCATCACAATCAGGGCAAGAAAAATTGGTTTTGAAATTGTATAAATAGAGACTTGCACCCGCACCTACATACCATTGTAAACCATCAATGCTGGAGATTGGAAAATGGTACTGGTACATTGCACCCGGATTGATAAAGGTGTAACCTAAACTGTAACTTCTGAATCCAACATACAATTCAACAGCAGCGGGATCAGAAATAAAAAACTTGTAGGATACAGCTAAAGGAGATCCCAATCTTAGACCAATCGCACTTTGATAGTCCTGTGCTTTTAGGTTTGACGCTAAAGCCAACAAAAAAAGCATTGAGAAGAGTAAAGTAATTTTTTTCATAGTAAAGTTTTTTTATTTGTTTTAAGTTGATGTCAAATGATCCGAAATATAAACAGAATTAAATAATCAATCCTCATGCGAAAGGATTTATAACTTAAGTTACTCAGTTACTGCCTTTTCCACACAGCATAGAGGAATAATAAAATCCACCCGGAAATAAAAAACAAACCTCCGATGGGTGTAACAAAGCCATAATAAGACGGAGAGAGGCCCGTCAGTGATTGGGTGGCGATTAGAAACAGGGATCCTGAAAACAAGAAAATCCCCAATACAAAGAATATTGCTGAAGCTTTCAGCAACTTTGAACGTTGGTCAAGATTTATAAGAATTATCTGGAAGAGTATACCACTGGTATGAACAAAGAGATAGAGAACTCCTGTTTTTAGAACCTCTATAGATTCGATCGGTATCCTCGATTTAAGGAAGTGAGCCCCAAACGCACCGAATGCAACGCCTGTAATGCCAAAGATAGCGGCAATACCCAGCAGGCGTGAAGAAAAGTAGTTCATAATGCCCAGTTTATTGGTGATTCACCACGTTCTCTCAGGATGTCATTCACTTTTGAAAAATGACTGCATCCTTGAAAGGCGTCTCTTGCTAAAGGTGAAGGATGTGCAGCTTCCAGAATTATATGTTTGCTGGCATCAATTAATACTTTCTTCGATCGTGCATAATTCCCCCAGAGTAGAAAAATTAGGTTTTCTTTCTGATCAGATAATATTTGAATCACTGCATCAGTGAAAAGATGCCAGCCAATTTTACTGTGAGAAGCAGCCTGATTTTTCTCCACGGTTAGAATAGCATTGAGAAGAAATACTCCCTGTCTTGCCCATGCCGTGAGATCTCCATGAGCAGGGATCTGAAAGTCAATATCACGGTTCATTTCTTTATAAATGTTTTTAAGGGAAGCAGGTATGGGGAAATTTTGCGGAACTGAAAAACACAATCCCATTGCCTGACCCGGATTATGATAAGGATCTTGTCCCAAAATAATTACACGAACCTCTGTAAATGGCGTTGCTTCAAAAGCCTTAAAAATGAGTGGTCCGGGGGGAAAAATGGTTTTGCCTTTGCCTTTTTCTACTGAAAGAAATTGTTTGATCTGGGCAAAGTAAGGCTTACCGAATTCTGACGAAAGTTTCTCCCGCCATGATGCTTCAATACGAACACTACCTGGATCTAATTGAAGAAGGGGCATCACAGTTGAAGCAAAATTTTAGTGGCCTCATCCGGGTTCGAACCGGAAACCTACGCTTTAGAAGAGCGTTGCTCTATCCAATTGAGCTATGAAGCCATATTTAATGGGTAAAGATAGCAGACTTCACTTTATCAGGCGTCTGCCTCATCTCTGTAAACAAAAAATGTATTCTGACAGCAGAACACATTCCAAATTTATTTAAGTTTTAGGACCTTTCTATGTTAGTGCTACCTACGATTTTGCGATGTAAGCTTGCCAGGTAGTTGTTTTATAATGCTCTTCAGAAGCAAACTTTAGCTCCTTTACAAAAGCATCACCTTCTTTGTAACCGGGGGAAATAGCAATGCGACTAAAGGCTGCATCCATTAACACAAACGATGGAAAGGATAATTTGCCATCCAGTAAATCAAAAGCAAGTTTATTATACCCTGACCTTCCACCGGCAGTCCATTTGAATTCCTGGTCCTTCCAGAAAATGCTTTCTTTCTGTTCAGCATTTAATTTGACTGCATAAAATTTATCGTTCATAATGGCTACCACAGCAGGATCTTTAAAAGTGGTAGCATCCATTTTTTTACACCATCCGCACCAGTCGGTATATACATCGACGAAAATCTTCCTGGGGCTTTTTTCGTTTGCAAGTACAGCCTGTTCCCATGTCATCCATTTAATATCCTGTGCCTGAACTCCATAAGAGCTGATCAGAAACAGTGCAAACAAACAAAACCTGGATAAAGACATTATATTTCGACTTTGATTAAGATGTAAAGATATGCATAAACTAATATTAGGAATTGGAGGGTCCAGTGGAGCTATATATGCCAAGCTACTGCTGGAACGACTGGAATACCTTCAGGATCAGGTAAGTGAGGTCGGAATTGTGATGAGTCGCAATGCCCGGGTCAACTGGAACCTGGAAATAGGTGACCAAACCGTAGAGAGTTTCGGGTATAAAGTTTATGATATGGAGGATTTCAATGCTCCATTTGCCAGTGGTTCTGCAAGGTTTGGCACTATGATTATTTGCCCATGTTCGATGGGGACTTTAGCGCGTGTTGCAAATGGGTACTCAGAGGATTTATTGACCAGGGCAGCAGATGTCATCCTAAAGGAAAGACGTCGCCTGATAGTCGTTGCCAGGGAAACACCGTTTAGCCTGATACACCTGGATAACATGAGGAAATTAACTGAGGCGGGAGCCATCATCTGTCCGGCCATACCATCTTTCTACAGTGGGGTCAGTACCGTTGAACAGCTTTGCCTGACTGTGGTTGACCGGGTTCTTGACCTTGCGGGTTTTCAATTGGATACATTTAGATGGGGGGAATAAATAAAATGTGTTTTTGTAGGCACTAGAATTTATGTCCCTACAAAAACACATGACCCTGCCATAAAGTAGCCCCGGCGGGGATCGAACCTGCATCAAAAGTTTAGGAAACTTCTATTCTATCCATTGAACTACGGGACCGGACTTTCAAATTTGAATTTCAGAATTCAAAGCCTGAAAATAAAGTCCGCAAATATAGAGTTTAACGTGAATGAAAAGAGGATGAAAGGGCTGATTATGTTGATTTTATTGATTCACACCTCATTAACAGGCAATCACACATCCGACCTTTAATTATATATAATCTTAGGCTAATTTTGTGGTCTTCTAATCCATAAAAAATATAAACAGAAATGAACATACTCAAAAATCTATTTGTAGCTCTTGTTGCTGTCATTTTCATGAGCATGATAGCTTGCCAAGGAGATGCAAATGATGCGCGTGAAAAAGCAAGAGAAAGCCTCGCAACGACTACTGAGACTCCAGCTGATCCAAATGCTGCGAACAACAATCTTCAAACTCAAGCTGTAACAGAAGAGCAAGTACCTTCCGGTCCAACTACTTCTATTGCATTCGAACACACTGATTTTGATTTCGGTGCTATTGATGATGGCGAGAAAGTAAAACACACTTACAAATTTAAGAATACAGGCAATGAGCCATTAGTGATCAGCAGCGCGAAAGGAAGTTGCGGTTGTACTGTACCTAAGTGGCCAACTGATCCGATAGCTCCAGGTGAATCAGGCGTGATCGATGTTGAATTCGATAGCAAAGGCAAACCAGGCAAGCAAACCAAAAGAGTAACTGTAACTGCTAATACAGTTCCGGCTCAGACATTCCTGAACATATCAGGTACGGTAAACAAAGATCCTAATGCTCCTGCTACACCTACAGATAACCCAAGCAAATAATTTGTAACCACCGGTTGCATCTAAAATTAAATGCCTGTAGAGAATAATTTCTCTACAGGCATTTTTAATTTACGACCATGAAGGCGTATTTATCTCTGATCAAATTTGCACACACAGTTTTTGCACTGCCCTTCGCAGTGTTAGCATTCTTCCTTGGACTCAAATTGAGTCAGGTAGAGTTTGATTGGCGTTTATTGGGGTTAATCATTCTATGCATGTTGTTTGCACGCAGTGCAGCGATGGCATTCAATCGGTTTGTTGATAGAGGTTATGATGCAAAAAATGCACGCACAGTTTTACGTGAAATTCCGGCAGGGATTATAAGACCGTCATCTGCAGTTGTATTTGTGGTGCTTATGTCAATTGCGTTTATTTTCACTACCTATTGGATCAATCCTCTTGTTTTTTATTTGTCGCCGATAGCATTGCTGGTTATTCTTGGCTATAGTTTTACCAAGCGATTTACATGGTTATGTCATTTTGTACTTGGCATAGGTTTAGGATTGGCTCCGATCGGCGCTTTTATTTCAGTTGCCGGGCAGTTCCATCTTCTCCCTGTGCTGTATGGTATAATGGTGATGTTGTGGGTAAGTGGCTTTGATATCATCTACGCATTGCAGGATATTGAGTTTGATAAAACAAACAATCTCTATTCGATTC
>JAYUXX010000345.1:0-19798 GCA_043752765.1 Saprospiraceae bacterium
CAGTGCAGTCAGTACTATTGTCAACAATATGATTAGAATTGAAAGTAAATAAAAGAGCTACTGCTTTCTTGTGTCAGGATAATCGCAAGCATCATAATCGCCCAAGCAATCCCAACCATCCACCATGGTATTTTATAGGCTAATTGAAGAACAGAACTCTCACGCATCCACCAGTGCACAACGACCATTAAGCTAATGATCACCCAGACTTTGATAATATCAATGGATGTAAGTAACACTTTTCCATCATCGATAATACCGAACATAGACCCCAGCATTGTCCAGGATTGACCGAATGATTCAGCCCGGAAAAATACCCAGGTCAGGGTGATCAGGAAAAACGTAAATAATGCATAGCAAAAAGCACTGGAGCGATTGTCAGTTAGTGAGAATCCGGCTGTAGAAACAAGACTACGTGACTGGGATTTAACCATCTGATCGCGAATTATTTTTTCGACCCACAAATAAAGTCCATGCAATCCTCCCCACGCAACAAACGTCCAACTTGCGCCATGCCAGAGACCTCCGAGTAGCATGGTCAACATGAGGTTGATATAGGTCCGCAATTCCCCTTTGCGATTTCCACCCAAAGGGATATACAAATAATCCCGTAACCAGGCTGATAATGTGATGTGCCATCTTTGCCAAAAGTCGGAGAACCCGATTGCACCATATGGGTAACGAAAATTTTCAGGCAATACAAATCCAAGGCACATCGCCGCTCCAATAGCACAGGTTGAATATCCGGCGAAGTCAAAAAAGATTTGGCCGGAAAAGGCAAGAACTCCCATCCATGTATCAATAGTTGCCAGCGGTCCAACAAACGCAAATACCTTGTCCGCTGTACCGGCTAACATACCATCGGCTAATGCAACTTTCATAAAAAGTCCGAGTGACAACAGAAGCAATCCATCAATCAATTGTTTTGGTGTTGCCTTGCGAGGTGTTTCGAACTGGGGCACCAATTGTGGGGGCCGTACAATGGGTCCGGCTACCAGATGCGGGAAAAAAGTGACGAAGAGAGAAAAATCCAGAAGTGATTTGACTGGCTCACTTCGCCGGTGATACATATCAATCGTGTAACATAAAGTAGTGAACGTATAGAATGAAATACCTGCAGGTAGAATGATATTGGGTTCGGCAGGTTGAAAATCAACTCCAACAGCGTTAACGATCGTCACAAAATTTTCAAGTAAAAACCCTCCATACTTAAAAAAACATAACATTCCAAGGTTCCCAATCAAGCTGATCACCAATAAGAATCTTCTTTTTGCAAGATTTTCCTGACGGAATAATGCTCTTCCAACAAAATAATCTACGACGGTGGATAACCATAGTAGAAGAATGAAAAGAGGGTTCCATGCAGCATAAAACACATAGCTCGCAAGGAGAAGGTTAATCTTTTTTGCCTTCCATGAAATCGGCAGGTTATGTAAAACCAGCACGATAATAAAAAATGCAATGAAGGTGTAGGAATTAAAAACCATGGAAGAAGGTTGAAGCTCTAAAGAGAGTTAAAATGGGAAAAGGAGCAAGATGAAAAGATTCAAATTGGGTATATAGCCACCGCTCTTTCAGTGAAATATAATAAGACTATATTTTTTTGAGGTTTTTAAAATCCCATCCTTTTTCATTTAAAATGGGAATGAATTTTTTTGTAAAATCAACAGCATCGGTTGGTGACAAGTGTGAAAATTCAGGACATTGATATTGACTGATTTGAGGGTAGTCCAGGAAATGAATTCCCTCGCAATCCGTCTCTGTTAATAATCGGTCCCAATATTTTTCTCTTGGAAATCCTTTTTGCTCGCCAGCCAGATATGGCCCGCTTGATGGCGTTCTGACGAACAACACCTGCCCTCCTCTTGCTTTAATTTTGTCAGTTGCTTCTTTTACCGATAATATCATGGAATCCAGAGGTGGACCTTGTACAGGCGGACTTCTATTCATTCGACCAAATAAAGCCCAAATACCCCTTTGTTGATTTAGTTGATTGGTATCCGCAAGGAATGGAGCACCCATAAAATCCTGGCGGTTAAAATTTGTCCTACCAAAATCTCTAGCGAAAATCGGGAACATCATTACTCCTGGCCGGCTTGGAATTTCAAGTTTATCCAGCATGGCATTAAGCGAAAAAATTTCTTTATCCAGAAATACAAAAGTGGATTCGAGAGGCTTATTTAGAAAGAAACTAGCTCTTTGTGTCGGAGTTATTTCTTTAAAGTACTTCAGACCTTCATTGGGACGAATAAAATTTGGAGGGGCCTTGGAGAAAAATAATCCTTCGGTTACATCAATGATAAGTTTTCCTTTAAACTCAGGATCTGCCGCTAAATCAAACAAGAGAGGCCTTGGCGTACTTCCCACACAAGAAAGTTGAATGGCTTTTTCACCAGTGATCGATTCCCAGGTATCGATATCAAGGTCAAATTTGATCCGGGAGGAGCCAATGAAAACAGTAGCCTCATCCATAGGGTCATAAACCCTGGCCCGGTGATAGGCCCAGAGTGCGCCCCCATCATCAAAACTATTTTCAAAGCCCGTGCTTCTTAAAAACAGTTCCCAGCTTAGCAGGGTGCAAAAGATAATGAACACCATGAAAATGGCGGCCTTCTGTAAGGATTGAGGAGACATAGTTGGTTTTTATGGTACGTCGTTCCCATAAATATCACAATACTTTATGGTATGTGCAAAACTTTACTGTCAAGGAATTGATCTGAGGTAATTATTTTGGTTCTGATGCACTGTTGAGATGCACTAATAAAAAACCCCTTGCATGGGGCAAGGGGCAGATTATAATTTGTACTAAGGGGTTTTACATTTTTCGTTTGAACGTAGCTTCCATTAATTTCATTTCTTTTCCATCCATGCCAGCGCCATACATCGTCATCATCTGAGTATTATCATCGATAAACTTATTTTCCTCCCGCAATTCAGTATCCTTACCATCCACAGGATTCGTTTGCATACCTTTTAGTCGAAGTGTTTTAGTTCCGTCATCCCATGTACCTCTCATGACTACTATGCCTGAGCCCATGTTATCCACCCATGTGTTGATGAATTCTTTTTTGGCATTATCATAAGCTAGAATACTATGCCCCATGAAAGGCTGCCCCATCATCGTCCCCTTATAATCGCCCATTTGGTAAAGTCCGTTCATCGCCATCTTATGTACAATAGTGGCAGTTGACTTCATAGGAGGAGCTGAAGGATCCATCCAAGTGCTAACCTCCCCAGTCCAGGTACCCGCACTTTTAGCCATCCATTTATGCATGTCCCCTGGCGTCATAAAATCCATCCAGGCTTTCATCATGGTAGCGGAGTCAACTTCTACAACTTTGACATTATCCATGTCAGCCATGGTATCAGTCTTTGTGGAGTCAGCAGTAACGGTCACATTCTCTTTATCAGCGTTAGGATTCTTACATGCGATAATGAATATCAAAAATCCCAGTAAAATATGGGTAGTTGTTTTCATATTTAGTTGGATTAGATATTAAAATTACAAATATATTATGATTGTAAATGCGGGAAACAGGTTATACCAATTCCCGGAAGTGCTGAGTCAAATAAAAATCTAAGCATGAAGAGGCTAGTGACCTATCCAGTCAAAGAAAAGGAATCAGCCAAAATACAAATACGTTATGCTGCGATGGCTAACGAGGAAGGCTTGGGAATTACAATTGGATTAACACGTTCTTTTAGTAATTCTATGGCTTCCTGAGGGCTACTAAATGTGTTGTCGATATTGACAAGATTCGCTGCCAGTTTCTCGTAATTTTTAGTCATCAACCAATAGAAAATATGGAGATAATGTATACCCTCAAATATGAAGGTTTTGTGTTCTACATATTTATCCTTGTGTTTTAAAAATTCTCCCGGAATGTCTGTGTAATGTAATCCGGGTTTGAGGTGATGGATGGAATGATATCCATCATTCCAGCAATTTTGGTTGTACGCATTATTAATACAATTGAATACACTGCTGAAATGCCCTTCCGGATTATTTTTATCAATAAACGAGTGTTGAGTCCAATTGCCCATCATCATAATAAAACGTGCATAAATGACCGGCACGATGAATATCATCATGGTGGCTTTAAAATTAATGAAAGATAGTAGTACACATATTACAATGAAGGCGAATTCACCGATACTCAGGCGCATATATAGTTTTTTCCGGTTCCGCTGGAAAAAATAAATAAATGTTTCAATGAAACCTGCGATCAGGAATCGAAAGAGGTATTTTAAAAAATCCGTTGGACTATCCCGACGATATTTAAGCGTGCTGCTCGCATCCTCTTCCTGGTTATTCTCTACATGGTGCATAGCAATATGGTGTGCAAAATAGGTCTCCGGTGTATGGCCAAAAAAGGGACATACAAACCAGGTCGTCCATCTGTGCAACCATTCATATCCTTTCTTAAAAGTTCTGCGGTGGCACATACAATGAAACATCAAGCCGAATCGACCTTTAAAATAGGACTGGGATACATACGCGTAAGGAATGTACATAAGCCACCAAATCGCTCCCTGGAAAAGAGGGGTGAAGAATAAAAAAGCCCAAGGCACAACGATAAGATGGATCCTGGTGAGAAGTATTATAAAGGGTAGATCCCGCTCATCAGCAATAAACTTCAACCAAAATTTTTCATACGGGGTATAATCTGTTTTAGCAGTGTATTGCGGATCGGTTATGGGTGGTAATAATTTCATTCGAGTAAGTAATATGAACGTGAGTCAAAGTTTTAGTTAATTCTATGCGGCTTTGGTATGATATTGAATCGAATATCGTCTAAAATATAAGAAAAGAGCAAAATCTCATTGCATTCACAATCAGCTGATTAAAAGAAAGCAAACTAGTGGTATTCCGGAAGTAGTATCTTAAAATATCTATAACCGTCAGTGAAGAATGTTGAGGGAGTTGTAAAGATACGGAATATCTACAGGCAGACCCTGCACTTTCTAAAATGTCCGGTTCTTCCATAGCTCAAAATGAACGACTTGATAAACCCATGCAATGTCGTAATACAGACTTCCTGACAATTACTTATCCTTCGATTCTGCCGAATCTGATTTCTTTTCCTCTTTTCTACGTTTTTCAGCATTATTGAATGGATCCCATGAGATTTTTAGTTTCCCATCATCACCCGTCTTAGCCCTTAACCTTACATTCACTCCCGCTCTACCCGTATTTTTTAAACTCTCATTCTCTACAGCCGACAAATTGCTTAGTGGGACCTGGATACTCATGTCACTTCCTTCTTTCGTATCATATATCCCTTCCACAAATAAGATCACTACATTCGATCGGATTTCCATTTTATTGACGGTTATCGTCGAACCATCTATTTCCAGACGGTTTCTTAATTCTCCAAACTGAATGTGAGAAAAATCTCTCTTCTTAAATGCGGTTGCTGCAATATTTACAGCAGGTTCAAAATTGATTAATTCTCCGTTTTTAATACTAAAGTCAACTGATCCTTTCATACTTTTCTCAAGTACTGTGGCCTTATCCGTAATTACTCCCGCCATATTAATTTTAGCAGTCATTTGACCTTTCATATTTTGACTGGTAATGGCATCCTGTCCGAAATTATCGAAAGCGCGGAATAAATCCGGGATGTTTACATTCATTATGCTGGATTCCATATCCAAAACATTTCTCGTATTCCCATTCGTAAGTGAACCATCAAGCACAATCGTTCCTCCGGCGTGATTAAGTTTGGTATCATCGAATATCACTTGATTTCCGACCAATAATACTGAAGCTGCAACTTTAGTGGCTACAAACTTCTTATAAGCCATCTTGTCAGCGCTGATCGTTAATTTCGCAGTGCCATCACTTAGCATTCGATCAAGATTTTCGGTAGCCTTTATAATTTTATTGCTTTTGGTTGATTGCTTTATAGCCGCTTTCGATATCGGAGCCACGTAAGACATAAAATCATTAAGGTTAAGATCCGGGGTTGATACATTCCATTCCATCATAAGCTTTTCCGGATTTATATCCATCAAAGCCAATAAATTTGCAACCTTTCCATCCATTGTTAGTCTTGTATTGCCCGCTGTAAGGAGAAGCTTTTTTATAACGAGATCTTCCCCCTTAAATTCAATCACACCAAAGCCATTTTTAAATAATAGATTTCGGGGAATGTAATTGATCTCGGCATCATTAAGTGTTAGAGTACCATTTAAGTTAGGGTTAAGGGTGTCAGTATCTAGGAGGGGTCCACTATAGGTTATATCCAGATCTCCAAGACCTTTTGAAAACCGGATTGTCGAACTTTCCGTTAATTCATTTAGTTTGGAAAGTTCAAACTTCGATTGCAAATCGCATATTAAATAGGGTTGTTTGAGGTTATTGACCTCTATATGTGTCGCCGTCACAGCCATTTCAGAAAATTCAGCCTGGACATCGTTGAATATGAGTTTTGTATTTGTATCACTGGGTGATAACAGGGTATCAATCCGGTTAGAGTAAACACCTGTAAATGAAGAGTGATATAGCTGTCCCAGAGGTGTCAACAATTCCGAATCGGTAATTTTGAAATCTACTATTACAGCCGGCACAACTCTAAAAGCCATTTGACCAGACACTTTAGCTCCTACATCAAATAATTCCTTGATATCCAATGAATCAAATTTTTCCTGAAGAGTTTGAGTAAGTAATCCAACTCCTTTTGCAAAAGCCACTTTTTTTGTTTGAAAATGTAAGGCATAAGTTTTTGGATCGGTATTCAAATAAAAAGCGCCATTCACATCAAAAGGCTGTTTATCTATTTTCAATTCGACATTATTGAGCTCTAATCTTTCACCTTTAGAAAATAATATCCTGAAGTCCCCTGAAAGGCTCTTCCCCTTCAGATAACTTCCTTTTGCCATATTAAATCCAATACTATGTACCAGTGAATTCAATTCTATATTCAAAACAAGAGAAGTATCTCTTTTCTTCATATCACAATCCAGATAGTAGGCTTCGATATCATGGTACGAATTGAGAAATTCATTTTCAATAACTATCCGGGTGTTTTTAAATGTGAAATCGGGAATGTCACCTTTACCTTTTTTGAAAGCTACATCATTATTGCGATTCAGATTACAGTATCCACATTCATCTGTATATAAATGGATGGAGCCATTTTCTACAATCACCTTCCCAATTTTGGGTTTTCCGGACAATAAACTGAGGAGTTGAATGCGGATGTAAATTTTTTCTGCATTCAAAAATTCTTGGTGATGAGCATTGTAGAGTGAATCCCGGATAACGACATCTGTAAGCCGTACAGAAATATTCGGAAACGTTCGAAGTAAACTCGGGCTGAGGTCACCAATCGTTACATCACCCACAATTTGTTTATTGATTTGTTTAATAGCCAGCTCCCTTATGCTTTCTTTTTTAAAAGTGATAATGACATGTACCACTATAAGCAATAGAAGGAAAAGGGCAGCGATACCCCCACCTATACGTAACCCATACCGAATAATTTTTTTCAACAGTTTAGACTTTAATTTTCTGGTTTCAATATTCCAGGACAAATATTCTTCAAGGAGAGTCTTGCTATCAACATAAATCGTAAAACGAATGTTTTTTACATTAGTTAGCAGAATCATAAATCACTGATTGACAGTGACTTAAGATTATTAATCAAATGTTAAGCGGAATTTGAGCATTCATAGGAGGTCGACTTTAAAATGGTTTTACACAATTTCAATTAGATAATGCCCGGTTCAGCGATCTATTTAAAGTGCATCGTCTCAACCCCATTCCATTCAGCGCTCAATCCCTGTTCGAGATGACCATGAACTCTATGAAGAAAACCAAAAGATGTTCGATCAGCGGGATTTGCCTGATACACGGCTTCAAAATGTCGTAGGGCAAGTAACATATTCCTTTCATAATAAGCCTCCATGGCCTCATGAAATTGATAAGAGGTTTTATTTTTAAGCTCGACCTGTTCGGGGCTATCCCCATCAAAACATTCATAAACTCCTATCGGATGAAATTTTCCTTTGGCCTGAACTTTACCGAGGTAACGCAGATTAAAAGTATCCTTGTTTTCTAATTTTTGAACAGTTTCTTCGCTGAGGATAAAATTGACATGGAAATGCTTCGTTAGACCTTCCATCCTGGAGGCCGTATTCACGGTGTCCGAAATAACGGCTGCTTCTGTCCTTCCAATGTCCCCGATGATACCCATCATTAGAGGACCACTGTGTATCCCCATTCCTAATCGGATGGGTCTTCTATTCTGAGTCTTTCGTATTTTATTGTAATCATCGACCATTCTAAGTATATCAATCGCTGCCTGAATCCCGTCATCAGCACGGTGTAAAAACAACATCATGATCGTATCACCCAGATATTGATTGATGATCCCATGGTTCTTTTTTACAAGAGGACCTACTTTGCCGGCAAGTGTATTTACGAAGTCGAAATTTTCCCTCGGACTCATGTCTTCGGCTAACGTTGTATAGTCCCTGATATCAGAAAACATCACATGCACGTTCCGTTCTACCATATCCCCCAATTTGAGATCTGTTATACCATGGCGTCCCAGCGACTGAATAAATTCATGAGGAACGAATCGTCCTGTGGCTTCATAGATGTCAAAAGTCTGCAGTTGAATTTTCACACGCGACAACAGTTCGTCTTTTAAAAAAGGTTTGTTGATATAATCATTGGCACCAACAGATATTCCTTCCACCAGGTCACTTACCTGGTTTTTAGAAGTGACCATGATGACTGGAAGTTCAGACAACATGTAACGTTCTCTGATCTTTTGACATACCTCATACCCCGGAATGCGTGGCATCATCACATCGAGCAATACGAGATTATATTTTTCCCCACTTTCGAGTAATTGTAGTGCTTCCTGGCCATCATTTGCCATGGTCACTCGATATCCTGCCTGCTCTAAATGATTTTTTAAAACTTTTAAATTAACAGGCTCGTCATCCACGATCAGTATATGTCGTTTGGAAGTATCGGTAGCTGAAATTAAGTTAGAGAAATTGCCATTCGTGTGTGGAGCGGATTCATTTTCAAGCTTGGGAATGATAAATGAATCCTTAGTAATCTTCGAAACTTCACCTTTAAACACCGGAATGGTTATTGTAAATGTTGATCCTTTGCCAGGTTCAGAAATTACGCTAATACTGCCACCATGTAATTCGACGAGATACTTAGTGATACTTAGACCTAGCCCGCTACCACCAAATTCTCGTGCGATGGATCCATCAGCCTGCTCAAATTCATTGAAGATAATTTCCTGTTTTCCTTTTTCAATACCAATACCTGTATCCGTTATGCTTATGAAAATCATTTCATCATCTGCTCTCGCATCAATGGAAATGAACCCAGCTTCTGTAAATTTTATTGAATTGGCTACCAGATTTTGTAGAATCTGTTGTAATCGGTTTTCATCAGCCAGGCAATATGGAAGATTTTCCTGAATTTGGTTACGAAGAGAAATATTTTTATTCTTAATAGCATGTTTATTCATTCGTAAACAATGTTCGGCCATCGCTCGAATGTCAACTGGTTTCTTTTGAAGTTGCAGATCATGTTCTTTTAACCTTGAGAAATCGAGAATGTCATTCACAAGATTTGATAATCTTCTGCCTGAAGCAATAATGAGTTCTAAATCTTCCCGATCAGCCTTGCTGGGATTTTTTTCCAGTAGTGATTCGGATAGGCCCACGATTCCATTTAACGGAGTTCTTAACTCATGGGAAGTATTGGCCAGGAATTGATCTTTGATTTTATCTACATGCCGAAGTTGTGAGGTTATCTCGCGTTCCCTTTCCAACTTAGCTTTATGTTGCGCTATTCTCCTGCGATATAAAAAGAGGCTCAAGCTAATAACAAAAAGGGTAAATATGATGAGGGTGCCTGTACGTGCAAAAAAAGGTTTAAGAATTCGGAGCGGTATCACGATCTCATTTTCAGACCAAATTCCGTTTGCGCTTTGTCCTTTAATCCGTATCCGATATTTGCCTCCTCCCAAACCATTGAAGCGAATAAAGTCATCGCTCAGGTAAATCCAGTTATTATTAAGCCCTTCGATCTGGTACGCATAATGTTTAAGTTTCGGGTCTTTAAAGTCCAGGATCGCATAGTGAATGATAAAGGAATTCTGCTGTGGATTCAGAATGATTTCAGCCAAAGGTCCCACCTTACTTGTCCAATCTTCTGATTTTCCGGTTTTGTCATTCAGGACTTCAAATTTAGCCAGCATCAATGGATAGCTTACTTCATTTGCACGCCGTATATCTTTCGGATGGAATGTGATAAATCCATTTAGGCCACCGAAATAAAAATTTCCTTTTTTGTCTTTGAAGTAGGAGGCTCTGTTAAACTCTTCATGCGGGATGCCATCAGCGGGCAGATAGGTCATGCAATTTCCAGTTTCCTTTTCAAATCTCATAAGGCCATAATCACTTGTCATCCATAAGTATCCGAAATCATCTTCGAAAATAGCATATATGACATTGTGCGAAAGGCCTTCATGGATCGTATATGTTTTGGATGTATTATTCTTCCTGTCCCAGCGAATCATGCCGCCGCCCCGGGTGGCAATCCAAAAAATGTCATCACGATCTATATGCAGATAAAGCAGATTATTATTTGTTAATCCGGAATTTTTTTCATTAAAATGGGATTGTACGCCAGTGACTTTATCTAAAAGAAATAAACCATTATTAGTGCACATCCATATTCCATCTTCACCCTCGAGGAAGTGAAAAATCGTACTGGATTTTAATTGATCGTAGCCATTCAATTTTGTATACCGTGCGGGGAGATCGTTATTTGCCAGATTCTTTATATATAAACCTTCTGTAGTGCCCATCAAAATATCTCCGGAGGAAATATGCAAGGCCCATGTTGCAAAATATCTACTTGAAGAAGCGTGCCAATAAGTTGTTTTTTGAGTTTGTGGATTTATCTTTATAATGTGTGGGTATTCTCCGGCCAACCAAATATTATTTTGGAAATCAGAGATAATTGCATTTCCATATGATCGGGAGGTTTTAAAGCCTAGTCGTGCAACAGTGTCTTTAGGATGCAGTACATAATTACCTGTAACAGTCATTATATAAATCGAACCATTTGAATCCTGAGCAAAACCTCTGCATGAATGCATAGTAGTGTCGCTCTGTAAATATGATTTAAAGACCGCAGGTTTAGATGTCAATGAATAGACCCCATTTTCTGTTCCAATCCAAATGATATTATGATTTCCAGTATAAATGAAACTCTGATAGGAATCAACAAATGGATGGGTATATGATATGCTCATATCTAGCGGATTAAACGAAATGATTCGATTATCGTGGAAGCACCAGGCGGTTTTATCTGCATCATCCCATGACCCTAAAATCAGCGAGGCTTTTGGAAAAGGAAATGGTAAACTTGTAAAAGAACCATCTTCATTTAAAATAGCGAATCCATCAATCCAATTATCTTTTATAAAGCAATAAAGAGTTTGGTTATTGTTTGTAGAGCCTAGATATCTCCAGAATACCTTCGATGTCGAATCATCCGGCATGAATGGGACTGGGTAAGTTCCCAGAAGTTCGCCTGAAAGAGTCCATTTTTCTATCAATTGAAAATCATTCGTATGAATAAAGATTCCGTATTCGTCAGCAGCAAAATCATCAACCTTCATTGAAGAAGATCTTTTTAGTACCCGGTAAATTTTGCTATTCTGGTATTTAAACATTTCATCATTGCTCGTGAGAAAGTATATGATATTATTATGATCAGCGTCAATATGAACAATTTCATTTTGAGCTAAATCAAAATCTTCAGGCAGATAATCCTCAAGTTTTGTTATTTCAAAACTTATGGGATCCATGATGTCAATTCCCAGGATGCGGGAAATAGCAACCTCCCTGTGAATGATCCAAATCATCTGACGGTCATCAAGAAATAATTCCTGAATTTCGTTTGTGAGTAATTGGTTAGATTCCCTTGTCAAAATATCGATGCGATGACCATCATATCGATTGAGGCCGAAATTTGTACCTATCCACATAAAGCCTCTAGCATCCTGTACGAAAGAGTTTACGAATCTGTTGGACAGGCCTGCTTCAATACCTAAATGCTCTAGTTTCCAAATGGGAGACTGACTGGAAACAAATAATGTAGTGGAAAGTGAAATAACTGCAATGAAGATCAACGTCCGGAGCCGGATATAACATAGTTGCAAATGCATAGTCAGTCAATAAGGCAACTAAGGTAAACATTGCAGCACGTATGCTCCATCCTTTTAATGGTGAGAAAGGAGGGGGCACTGTGAACCGAGGAACAGACTAATCTTTTGGACGTATGTCTTTAACAAGCCACGTATATCCAATGATTTGAGGAGACTTCACAGATGTAGTGTGTAAGATGAGTCTATGAGTGATTAGATAAATCACTAACCTCATTGGCGAAACTAGTACTACACTGACTCTTGTCGAAAAATTAATGTGAATTATGGTTCCTATGCCTGTATGAATCAACAACCATTTCTAACCTATACTGAAGACTATTTTATCTGATCAGTGTCAAGTCACCATATTGTGTAAAAACTTTACCTCTTTTATTGGTCGCGCTTAACCGGTAAGCAAATACACCGGGAGACAATGGTTTCTGTTTCAACATTCCATCCCAACCTATCCCCTGTCCAGGAATAAAATTCTTCTGCGAGTAAACAACCTCACCCCAACGGCTAAAAATTTCAAAGTATTCTATGGAAACGATCGAAGGGTCCGTCATAGGGCCAATCACATCATTGTTGCCATCGCCATTTGGAGAAAATATCGTAGGGACAAAAATTGAACTGGTGAGTAACACTTTGATATTGATATCATCACTATACACGCAACCTTTATCATCAATTGCAAAAAATACAATTGACTTATCAGTTTCAGGTGCAACCCAATTGTCGGTCAAATCAATATTAAGAATATCAGTATCGCCTGTCCAATAAAAACTGTCAGGCACAAAACTGATCAACGGATTGATCAATAAACTATCCCCTACAAGTATGGTCTGGTCGGATCCAAGACTCACTGTTTCAGTACTTGCAGATTGGATCATTACGCTGACGCTAATTGCACAATTGAAAGCATCAACCAGGTCAACCTTGTAATTACCCGCACTCAGATTGTCAATCTGGTATGGAAAAGCAGCAATAGGTTGTGACACCCCATCATTCAGAATGATATTGAATGGACTATTTCCCCCGGCTATTCCGTGTAGAATGATCATTCCGTCTTTATCTCCAGGGCAATTAATATCAGCAAGACTAATGTCGGGCACCATCTCTGAATAGTAGCCCACATTAACGATATGTTCTTCTTTGCATCCCAGCTCATCAAAACTTACAAACTGATAGCTACCCGCCTGACTAATATTCAAGGTATTTTGATAAAGAGAATCATTTGCCACAATCCAGAACTCAGTTACTGCGCCTTTTCCACCCGCCACATTCGCATCAAGTAGTATTGTCTCATCCGGGCAAAGAACTACATCATCCGGAAGATTGGATATGTTGAGTGTGCATGCACAATCGGGAGAAGGAACAGTAATGATACTCGTGCACATGCCATTGCCATTCGAAACAGTCAACTGCAAGTTTGTGCTTAACAATATTCCTTGTACATGATAGCGATCATTTCCCAATGAAGTGATGGTGCCAAGCGAGTTGATGACATCCTCTGCTGTTGAGACCACAATGGCTTCCCAACTTTGCAAATCATCTGCGCATTCAACTGACGAAATCTGGAGAGATGGCGTTTCAATAACCTGAATATTAATTTCAGCAAAATCGTCACAACCAGCAACAGGATTACTTAGCGTAAACCGGAGACGATATATGCCATCATCGGAATTGCTTGTAATAAAATTAGATCCACTGATCGTGGCGGGCTGCGAACCTGCAGGAGGGGTTTGCAAACTCCATGTGCCAGATTCATTTGTAATCAGAAAGTCATTGAGGTCTGTTGAGCCGGCATCGCTGCACAATGGATCTATCGGAACGGACAATGCTACAGAAGGACACAAACAGTTTTCAATAATCAGGTTTACACCCGTTGTATCATTTTCACAAGGGAGAACAGCATTGGTAGTTGTATAAAACACAGTATAGATTCCTGCCTGTAGTGAAGAAGGGTTAAATTGACTGTTTCCGATAATAGGTGCGCTTACAGTATCCGGAAAAAACCATTTTCCGCTTGTATTGCCGAAACTTATTAACGCATCAAAATCAACTAGGATATTGGCTGTATCGCAATACGTTTGTGTTGCGGGGCTGAGAATATAATATGCAGAACCATCAATTACAATTTCGATGCTCTCCTGCGCATTTGGACAAAATGCGGTTTGATCGGTAGAGCTTAAAGTGAATGTTACTGCGCCCGCTGAAATATCAGCTAGTGTAGGAGTATAGGTTATATTTAAACTTGATGGATTGATAATACTGCCACTTCCACCAGTCTGCCATAGAAATTGCGTATTACTTCCGCCTGCATTTCCAGAGAGAACAATGTCATCAGGGGCACACACCATTGCATCTAATCCGGCATCAGCAAATGGAGATTCAAACAATGTAATTTGAAATGTAGCGGTATCAATGCAGTCTGTGAGAATGATGGAACGAATAAACCGTAGAGTATATAGACCGGCATCAGCATCTTGTCCCTGAAAATTACTCCCTGTCAGTGTTGCAGGATTTCCGCCAGAGGGCGAACTGACCAATTCCCAGGTTCCGGTAACTCCAAACCCTTCAAACAACGCAAGATCAACATTGCCCTGGTCCGAGCAAGCATCAAGAGAAGCCTGTTGTAATAAGGCCGGACAGCTACAATCGGGTGCTAACTGTATGATCGTATTGGTGCAACCTGTGGTGACATTTTCCAGATCAAACTGTATATCGGTATCAAATGGAATATCAATGAGTGAAAAACTATCAGTGCCCGAGCTATGTATAAGGCTTCCTCCGCTTGCGATAATATTTTCCGCGTCGGAAGTAAATGATAACACGTATGTGAGTGTAGTTTCATCACACACTACTGTATAAATATCGAGTACAGGCAATGGATGTACAGTTGCTGCGATTGTATCCGAACTTTGACAACTTCCGGGGTTGCTATTAAACAGATAATACCATGCATTTCCATTTTGGGGTTGAAGGGTACCTGAGGCTGGTAAGTTTGTCGTTAGATCGAACCAACCACCTGCACCCGGGACACCATTTAAAACACCCGGAACTAGTGTATTGAGATTGATTGTTTCGCCCTCGCATACTATTTGATCGGCTACGGTTTGCAGTATAGCAACTGGGTGGACTACATAAGGAATCTCTGTTCGGATACTAAAACATCCATTGGCTGGATCCAAAGATTCTGCGTAGAAGCTGGCACTTATATTGTTAGCGGGTTGATAGGTGAGACTGTTTTGGAGTAAAGGAACTCCACCACTGGGTACATTGTACCAGTTTGCAATCATTCCAGGACCGACGGATACGGACATTACAGGTATAGCACTTCCGTCGCATATTTCATATGAAGGGGATGATGCTATTGGTTGTGCGATGGCCGGACAATTACAATTAGGTGCTACTATAAGAAATGTATCCTTGCACAGACTTGTGGAATTTAAAATTTCAATAGTGACATTCACATTATTTGGAATACCATTGATTGCATCCTGACCTGTAGGGTTATTCATGACTGATCCTGAGCTTGCAACGATTGAATCAGCAGAACTTGTGAAGTGGATGGAATAAGTATTCAACAATAAATCACAAGGGGTCGCTTGTAGTAAAAAATCAGGATAGTCCTGTACGTTGATATCAATGGGCAATGTGTCAAAACATATACCGGCTGTGGCTAGTAAAAAAACAGTTGTTGAATCCACAGGAAGATAAAGCGCGGGGTTAAGAATAGTAGATGAATCATATGGTGCGTTAATATGAAAACTGTAAACAGCCATACTATTTCCCGGGTCATTGATGGGTAGACTCTGTAGAATAACGGGGCTTCCTGTACAAATTTCTACAGGAGGTATAGAGTCGAGATTTGGTGAAGGAAGGATTGTGAAAAGAACACGGATTGCATTTTCACAATAGTCATCCATGACATGGGCCCATAGCTGTCCTACATTATTTAGATTTACGGATGTAGCATTGGCTAATTCTTCACCACCCTGGAGAGGATTGCCATCATACCAGGTTACATCAAATTCAGAACTTATATCCAATGCGTATTCGGTGAGGTCGACAGTAGTTGAAAATCTGCTGCAAAGGGTAATGGCTAAGGTGTCCACATGAGGTAGCAAATGGACTGTAATATCTACAGCATCATTGTCGAGCAGGCTTGTGCAGTCGTATTTGTCATAGACATTGAGCAAAGAGAAAGTCAATTGAGAGCCGCCAAGGAATTCAGGTATAGTAAGTTGATTCGAAAATGAATTGAATATCGGAGCGGGCACATTTTGCACACAGATTTCAATTTCTGTGTAAGGATCTATAAAAACATTATTAAAATTCCAGGTTGGATAAGTCGGTGCTGAAAGGCTGAAATCCATTTTGTATGGTTCAGTACCACCAAACGTTTCAACCGTGATCGTGGCCGGATCATCCGGACAGTTCTTGATGCAGATGTCTTCGTCACCGGAAACCGTGGCTTCCATATCGTAGTCGCATGGGTCTGAACAAAAACCCGGTGCTGGAATTGGGAAGTGCCATATACAAACCGAAGCAGGATATGGATCAGGATGTAGGTTCCAAATTTCAACAGTCAAATCTGGACCTGTCGCGGAACCACCCGGGCCAATCGTAAAAACAGTGGGTACTCCAGTAAGACCTATATTGGGAGTAATGGTACCCGAATTTACAGTGATACTATAATCAGCCCCGAATCCATCACCAACCATTGTCAAAGTCAGTGTAATAATGTCATCTGTAATATCATTCGGCGTACCATTCTGGTCACAGCTGATGTCAAAGACACTTTCAGATGGATCTATTGTATGAATTCTTACAGATGCAGAATCATAAGGGGGCATGCATGGGGAACCATGACCATGAGACATTATATAAGTATAGAGACCTGGTCCAAAGGCAGGAATCCAAAGGCCACCCATAAGATTGAACTCGGGCCCCACCCAAACACCGCCCGGATCAGGATTTCCATTTAAAACAAGACTTAGCGGTAATGAACCATTATAATTTGAGCACACCCAGATCTCAGTATATACTCCAGGGTTATTTCCTCCAAATAATGTAATCGAATCGGGAGGGAAAAAATCTGAATAAACTGTACAACCGCCAACCTTTTCAATAGACACAATACCAAATTCTAATTCTTCTGTCACGGTGACATATAAAGGATCATAATTGCTCACCCCTGTAATAGTAAATGTGTCCTGATTGAGATAGTAAGTGATATTATAGGTACCATCCTCAGGTAAAGTGATTTGTAACGTTTCGACATATCCAGGACAGCCTTTGCAAACAGCACATGAGAGTCCCATAGTTTCTCCTGTTTCTATAGTTGCTCCGGTAGAGAAATTAGGACTAGTAGAATAAAATGACGCGCAGTCCGGATATCCAGTCCAATACGAAGGACTTGTGATAAGTGAGAAATATCCATAATGGTCCACGTCCTCCCAACTATCGCCATCCCAATACATCCCACTAGTAGGGCCACTATATTCTATAAAGTTCATGTTAGCAGCGGGATGGCCTTGTTGGGAGTAGTAGCAAGGAATAACATCCGGGTGAAGATTTGATCCGTATACCGTTCCATCGGATGTCCATAAGCCACCCGTATTGGCCGCCCAAAGAATTCTGCCATCATAGATTGATTTATTAATGCCACCACCCTGATTATTCCAGTTACCACCCTGCAATAAATAAATCTGATCCCCGCCCAATCCCGACCCGATAGGTGGTAAGCCATTATTCATATTAAATGGGCCTCCTGGTATGTTCTGATCGGAAAAAGTCCATTGGTTATCAGGTGAAAGAGTTCGGTAGATCCAGGTACCTGCTGGATTCTGAGCTTGTACTGTTATTACAGTGCCGCTGGGTATTGTCGCACCTGTTCGTGTCATTCTTTGGGTGCCTTCCGCATCTCCCCAAAATCCGGGAAACTGAACTTCCCAGCCATTGTCGGTGAAATCCATGGTCGTACCAGTTTCAATATCCTTGAAACAAACAAAGCTAAATTCGTCAGCTTCCGGCGGTAGCCCGCATGCACCCAAGTCTGTTGCTATGGCCAATACCATTACATCCCCGGGGTATAAGTCAGTTTGTGCTAGACCGCGGATTGTGGAAAAAAGGAGGAGTATGGTAAGATAAAAGGGTAGAGATTGGGGCATATTCACTCATTGATGGGGACTTGCAGTAAAAGAATCTAAAGTTAACTGTAATCTAAATTTTAAAGCCTAATGATTAAGGAAGGGTTTAGTATATAGCAATTTCACGATTAGAGGGCCCAAACCTTCAACTAGGACGAGAATGACCTGGTGGCAGGTTGGGTCTAATTCATAGGATTTCAAAAATTAGGTATTGTGCTATGTGGTCGGCATTAATAATAGATACGTTTGGTAGCAAGGCCGCTGCCTTTTCAGAACAGGTTCTATGAAAGTCATCTGAAAAAGGATCAAAAAAATATGTAGGATGTCAAATCTGAAAAGGTAGATTTTGCCCAATGGTTTTGGAAAGGATTACAGTGAATTTTAGTTTTTCACGAATACGTGGGCATTTAATATCGACATTCTAATTTCAATATGTCTATTAGAAAACTGAAGAGTCAATGTGAAGGAAATTTCAAATCGCAAATTACCTGGCTTGCCTTTAGTACAAAATTACAACTCATTGTTATAGAATTTCAATTAAACCTATTGTGTTTTTATTCCTGCGGGGTTGAGAATTCGTTAATGACATCCAAATATTTTGTTTTCGTAAAGTTAGGTCAACAGAACTGTTAAACCATTTGCTAAATGCCACTGTTTAACCCTTTGAATCAGATTATTAGCCAATACACACTCGCTAATCCTGATTTAATGATCTTGATTTTTATTAATTCACACATTCAAATAAAACAAATTGAAAATGAAAAATGCTTATTTCCTGGCCATGTTGCTTTTAGTTTCCATACTAATCCAACCTGCCTGTAACACAAGTAATCGAACGAAAGGGGCCGTGATTGGTGCCACTGCAGGTGCAGCAACTGGTGCTATACTTGGAAAGAAAAACAAAGCTGTAGCCATAATTCTTGGTGCTGCAATTGGTGGTGTAGCGGGTGGATTGATTGGTGACTATATGGATAAGCAAGCCGCTAAACTTGAACAAGAGTTAGAGAATGCAAAAGTAGAGCGGGTAGGAGAAGGTATCCTTATTACATTCGATTCAGGAATACTTTTTGATTTCGATTCATATGCTCTAAAAGCATCTACTAAAGAAAACCTAATGGAACTTGCACCTACGTTGATCAAATATGACGACACTGATGTCATGGTTTTTGGTCATACGGATAACAAAGGCGCAGATGATTACAATGAAACGCTCTCTGAAAAGAGAGCAGCTACAGTAAAAAACAATTTAGTTTCACAAGGAGTAGTTTCCTCCAGACTTGATATTGAAGGACAGGGTGAAACAGATCCTGTAGCGACAAACGATACCGATGAAGGTCGTGCTTTGAATAGAAGAGTAGAGGTTATTGTAGTTGCAAATAAAAAATTACAGAAGGCCGCAAAGAATGGTGACACAGCTGCTTTTCAATAAGCAGAATTTCCACA